>JAASSQ010000259.1 GCA_021767845.1 Roseovarius sp.
GACGTGGAGGGCCTCTCGAAATGGGATGACTATTCGTCCGCCATCGTCGAAACCCTGCGCCGCAGCCATACCGATCCCGCGCCCTGGACCGTTCTGCGATCCGACGACAAGCGCCGCGCCCGGATCGAGGCGATCCGCCATGTGCTGCGCCATATCGACTATGCCCACAAGGACGCGCGCGCGATCGGCACGCCCGATCCGCAGGTCTGTGGCGGCCCGGATATCTGGGATGGCTAAGCGCGGGTATCATCACGGCAACCTGCGACAGGCCCTGGTCGAGGCCGCGCTCAGCCTGATCGAGGCCAAGGGGCCCACCGGCTTCACCTTGTCCGAGGCCGCGAAGCAGGCCGGCGTGACCCCTGCGGCGGTCTATCGCCATTTCGACGGGCGTGACGACCTGATCGCCGAGGCCGCGCGGCAGGGCTACGAGATTTTCGCCGACCTGATGCAATACGCCTATGACAAGGGCCAGCCCTCGGCGCTTGCCAGTTTCGAGGCGACGGGCCGGGCTTACCTGGCCTTCGCGCGGCAGCATCCCGGCCATTACATCGCGATGTTCGAAAGCGGCATTTCGGTCAATCGCACGCCCGAGCTGAACCACGCTTCGGCCCGCGCGCGCGACGTGCTGGAACGTGCCGCGCAAGACCTCAGCCAGCATATTCCGGCGGACAAGCGCCCCCCGGCGGCGATGTTCAGTGCCCATGTCTGGGCGATGTCGCATGGCGTGGTCGAGCTTTTCGCGCGCAACTCGCCCGGCACGGCATCGCCCTTCCCGCCCGAGGATCTTCTGGAAACCGGGATCGGGATCTACCTGCGCGGCCTGGGCCTTATCCCGCCCGACGAGTGACCCGCCTCAGGCCAGAAGATCCTCGTAATGCCAGGCATGACGCCGATGCGCCGACCGGTCGGCGCGCGTGGTTGTCCTTCCGCGCAGATCGGCCACGGCATTGTCGGGGCTGCGCTCGGCAGTGAGTTCGCGCAGGCGGTTGACCAGCGACGGTTTCCAGCTGCTTGTGCGGGATGTGCCTTGCATGTCACCCTCCGTTTTCGATTGCACCGCAGACGGTAGAGCGCAAATGACCTGCCGCAACCCAGGCCAAGACAAGGAATCGCGGCGATCAGCGCCGCTCCAGCACCTGCATCACCCGGTCCTGCAAAAGCGATGCCCCATGCGCCGAGACATGATCGTCATCGGCATAGGCCGAACGGCCGCCGATGAACCAGCGATAGCGGTCACCGTCGCGAAACGCCTCGGACAGCGAAATCACCTCGACGCCCTCGAGCCTGTCGAACACCGATTTCGCCTGCGCCTGCAAACGGTCGTGATCGGACACCGGCAGCAGCCCGGACCTGAACTCCTTCTCGGCCAGCGCGGGCGCTCGCCGGACCATCATCGCACGCAGGATCGCGTGTTCGGGATTGATGGCCAGTTGCGGCACCTGTTCCACGACCACGACCCGCGCCCCTTGATCGCGGTAATAGGCAACGGTTTCGGGCAGGGCTTGAGCGAACACCTTCTGCGATCCCGCCTTGCCTTCGCCTTGCACGCGCCGCGACGTGTTCAACAGGTAGTTTGCGCCGGACTCCTTGAAGGAGCCATCGGTATATAGCGACCACCGCGCCACCAGAACCACGGTGGAGACATCGTTCTCGGCCACGAAACGGGCCTGGTTCTCTGCCGCCTCGTGGCACAGGCCCAGCCTGTGCAGGCCGCGATGCACATACACACCAAGGATCGGCGGGCACCCGGCCACGCCCATGCGCAGCACGTTGGCGCGATGCTTCTCCGCATAGGCCCCGAACGCGGGCAAAAGGGCGTCGGCATGACTGTCGCCCATCACCACGATGGTTTCGCGCGGCGCGTCAAAGCTGAACACCTCGCACACCCGCGCCTCCTTGGGCAGATCGCCCTGGCTCTTCCGGCAGTCCGCCATCAGGTCGTGCCATCGGGCGCTCTTTAGAAGCGTGTCGTAATAGGGGGTCATCCGGCTTTCGACGCGCGCCTCGGCCCAGTTCTGTCCCATGCCGACGAACCCGAAGGCCGCGAAGGCGGCGATGCCCGCCGCACTCGCCCCAAGCAGCGCGGGCCGCCCCGCCAACAGCTTGCGGGGTCCGGCACGGAACGGCTGTTCCACGTATTTCCACGTCACCACCGCCAATGCCAGGCTGGCCACGGCCAGCACCATCATGATCCATATCTCCGGTTCATCCACGCTGTGAATTCGGGCGAAGGCAAACAGCGGCTGGTGCCAAAGGTAAGCCGAATAGCTGACCAGCCCGATCCCCACCATCGGCCGCACCGACAGCACGCGCGCCACCCTCGTGCCCCGCCGCGCATAAAGCAGCACCAGCGCCGTGCCCAGCACCGGCACCAGCGTATAAAGCGACGGGAATGGCATGTAGGCGTCAAAGAAAAAGATCGAATAGACGATCATCGCCAGACCGGCCGCGGACAACCATTCATTGCCCGCAATCTCGCGGCGGAAGGCGATGAACGCGCAGATCGAGCCGATGAACAGCTCCCACACGCGCGAGAAGGTGAAAAAGAAATTCTCTTCAGGATAATTGCGCCACCCCCACTCGCTCAGCGCAAGCGACAGCAGCGCCAGTATCCCGATCACGGCGATATGCTTGGCCCGCCGGAAGGCCCCCATCAGCATCAGGATCAGCGGGAAGATCAGGTAATACTGTTCCTCCACCGCCAGGCTCCAGGTGTGCAGCAACGGGCGTAGCTCGGCGGCCTGTTCGAAATAGCCGGTATATTCCCAGAAATGCACGTTCGAGATGAAGAGCGCCGCAAAGGCAAGGCTGCGCAGGAAATCCTCGAACGGCTCGGGCGGCATCCACATCCAGGCGAACGGCAGGCAGGCGGCCATGACCACGAACAGCGCCGGCAGGATGCGCCGCGCCCGCCGTTCGTAAAAGCGCAGAATCGAAAACCGCCCCTCTGCGCGCTCGCCGATGATGATCGTGGTGATCAGGTAGCCCGAGATCACGAAGAACACGTCAACGCCGACATACCCGCCGGAAAACTGGCTCAGACCGGCGTGGAACAGGATCACCGGCACCACGGCCACGGCCCGCAGCCCGTCGATCTCGCGTCTGTACTTCATGATGACCGGTTCCGCCCGACTGACATTTCTGTGTCTGATACCGCCCAAATGAAAAAGCGCAACCCGCCGGGCTGCGCTTTTCCGAAACCTGTTTCCGAGACGCTCTTAACGCTTCGAGAACTGGAAGCTCCGGCGGGCCTTGCGGCGACCGTATTTCTTCCGCTCAACCACGCGGCTGTCGCGGGTCAGGAAGCCTGCCGCCTTCAGCGCCGGGCGCAGGGCCGGATCGTAAAGCTGCAGCGCCTTCGAGATGCCGTGCTTGACCGCACCGGCCTGGCCCGACAGGCCACCGCCCTTGACGGTCGCCATCACGTCGAACTGGTCTTCAACACCGGCCACGGTGAACGGCTGGCGCAGGATCATCTGCAGCACGGGGCGCGCGAAATACTTGTTGATTTCCTTGCCGTTGACGTTGACCTTCCCCGATCCCGGCTTGATCCAGACGCGGGCCACCGCGTCCTTCCGCTTGCCGGTGGCGTAAGAGCGACCCAGCTCGTCGCGGACGGGCTCACGCGGGGTTTCGATCTCGGCTTCCGGCGCGGCGCCTTCGGCAACCGTGTTCAGCTCTTCGAGGGATTTGATTTCTTCAGCCATCAGTATGCCACCCGCGTGTTCTTCTTGTTCATCGACTTGACGTCCAGCACCTCTGGGCTCTGCGCCTCGTGGGGGTGCTCGGCGCCGGCATAGACGCGCAGGTTGGTCATCTGCTTGCGCGCCAGGCGGTTGCCCGGCAGCATCCGCTTGACGGCCTGCATGACCACGCGCTCGGGGTGTTCGCCTTCCAGGATCTGGCCCGTGGTGCGCGACTTGATGCCACCGGGATAGCCGGTGTGCCAATAGTTCGGCTTGTCACGCTTGCCACCGGTCAGCTGGACCTTGTCGGCATTGATGACGATCACGTTGTCGCCCATGTCCATGTTCGGCGTGAACGACGCCTTGTGCTTGCCACGCAGGCGCGTGGCGACGATCGAGGCAAGACGGCCCAGAACGATGCCCTCGGCGTCGATCAGGATCCACTTCTTGTCGATGTCTGCCGGAGTTGCAGAGAATGTTTTCATTGCAGGGAA
>JAASSQ010000260.1 GCA_021767845.1 Roseovarius sp.
TAAGCTACTCTCTGCCCCTGCTGATCGGGTTGGTTGATATCATTTCTCTGCCAATACACCAGCGCCGGTGGCTTGCCGGCCAGGTTAGCTGATATGTATGTGGCGGAAAGCCGTTGTAGTCAAACAGGAAGGCCGGTGCGGGATTGGACTGGACGGGAAACTCACGTTCCTCCCAGTGACCCGAGATCACCAGCAGCGCTTTCGGCTTCGTCGGCAGGTTGGCGGGCAAGGTCTCCAGAAACTCGCGGTGCTTATCCCAGGTATCAGGTGGATCGCATTCCATGAAAAAGCACGGGCCGCCCCCATGAGGAATGAAAAGAGTTGGCATGCGGGTCATGTCTGTCTGTCCCTCTGGGTTTGCAGGACACCTCCGGGTGCCGTTTGACCACTACGGAATATTTGATCAATGGTGCATATTAAAGTAGGTACGGAAAAGTAACCAGTCTTCAGAAGCGTGGATGCCTATGCCCAAGACCCCACCTCAGTGCCCGATGGATTCGATCCTGCGTCTGCTCATGGGGCCGTGGACGACCTATATCATCTGGGTCCTGAGCGATCAGGGGCCGCAAAGATTCGGTGCGCTGAAACGTGCCGTGCCCGGAATATCGACCCGCATGCTGACCGAACGCCTGCGGATGCTTCAGAGCGCCGGAGTCATCTGGCGCGAACAGGCGGAGACAATTCCGCCCGCGGTCACCTATGGCTTGACGCCGCGTGGCAACGACCTGCGAGGCGTTCTGGACACACTGGGACATATCGCGGAACGATGGAAGGATGAGGGTGTCTTTGCAGACGATGAATTGAGGGCTGTTTGAATGTGCCAACTCGACAAATGCGCGAGCGCGCAAGCTTTGAGGAAGGCAAGACATGTGACACAACGCGTTCGATATCACGGTTTGGCATCAGGTGATTGGCATGAGGCAAAGTAAAATTGCCGATGTGCTGAGCGGAGCCAAGGTGGTCTTTCTGAGGTGTGGCTTCGAAGGAGCCAACGTCGATGTGATTGCCGAGGAATCCAAGGTGTCTAAGGCGACGCTTTACGCTCACTTCCCCAGCAAAAACATGCTCTTTCTGAGCGTTGTGCAGGCTGAATGTGACAGGCTTTCGGCCGAGATTTCCCGGCCGCTTTCAAGCGGCGACGAACCGCGAGTTGTTCTGGAAGAACTCTCGCGACGCATGATCGGGCTGGTCATGGATAATGACTACATTCGCCTTTTGCGTGCTTGCATCGGCGCGGTTGCGGTACTGCCCGAGGCGGGCGAAATATATATGGAAGCGGGTCCCAGACGGGCCACCAGAATTGTCGGGCAAGTCCTTCAAGGCCTCCATGAGGCGGGGTCATTGAAAGTGCACGACGCTCAAAGCGCCGCAAGTCAGTTTATCCATCTGTCTGTTTCCGGCGTCATCATGCCGCGAATGTTAGCCGTCGACCAGCCGATCGATGCGGTGGAGCATTCCAAGAGGGCGGTTGACGCGTTTCTAGAGATATATTCAGCGGTTGTTAGCTTGGAGTGAAGGAGCCAACTACCCGCTTGCAGATGCCAACATGGAGGCTGCGGTATCCCTGCTCAGAGCAAATCTGACCGAACGCTTGACGCAGGTGCCTATGCAGTCTACCCGTCGCCTGAACTTAACCGACCGGACGGTACAGAGGTGACGATGCGGAAGCACTCGGTGGAACCAAGAAACGCGTCTCTGAAAATTCTCGAGGCGGCGCGCGCGCTCGCCGCGCGTGAGGGCGCTGGAAAGATAACGATCGAGGCGGTCGCAAAGGAGGCGGGCCTCAGCAAAGGCGGCGTGCTCTACAACTTTTCGACGAAGAAGGCTTTGCTTTCCGGCCTGTTGGATCAGATGCTTGTCGCGCACCGGCAACTCCTCGAAAAAGTCCCGGAGCGGTACCCATCGCGCACTCTGCGTGGGCATCTCGAAACAGTCCTGCAATCGCAAGACTTGGATGATGATCTGTCAATGGCGATACTCGCGGCTTCTGCATCGGATCCGCGGCTGCTCGATCCGCTGCGGACTGAACTGACTTGTGACCTTGAGCGTATCCTGTCCGATGCGAAGCGCTCTCCGGATGCCATGATTGCGGTCCTGGCGATCCAGGGGCTGCGGTTCCAAATGCTTCTGAACCTTCCGGATGGCGGCGCGGATATTAGAGAAGGCGTCATCGAACGGCTAAGGACAATAATCGATGAACTCGAATAGTAAGAGCCGAAATTGGAAGCGGATCGCTTCAGTCATTGTGCTGGTGACTACGGCGGCCTTGGTTGTGCCGTTCCTTCCGGTGGCCGTGACCGATGTATTTGCCCAAACGGAAATGTATGGCGGCGAATCCGATGCCGACGCGCCCGAAGCACCGCAATATAATCGACCGGTCACGGTCGAAGTGACCCGTGCGCTCAGCCGCGTCATCAATCAATCCCGCGCGGTTGCCGGTCGTGTCGAACCCGCCCGCACAGTGGACATCGCGTTTCAGGTGCCGGGGCAGATCATCTCGCTTTACGTCGAGCCGGGCGACAAAATTGACGAGGGCGACGTGATTGCGGAACTCGATCAAGCCGATTTCGACCTTGCCGTAGACCGGGCTCAGGCCTCCTTTGACCTTGCGAAATCCGAGTTTGAGCGCGCGAGAAGTCTCGCCGAGCGGGGGGTCGCAGCCGATGCGCGCCTAGATACCGCGCGCGCCCAATTCGCCCAGGCGGACGTAGCACTTCGCGAGGCCAAACGGCGCCTGTCCCAGACAAGGATCGTAGCGCCATTCGACGCGATCGTGGCGCGTACTTTCGTTGAGGAATACATCAACGTTACCTCAGCCGCGCCGATCGCCCGCTTGCAGGATGTCAGTGAGATGCGGATCATGATTTCGCTGCCGGAGGAACTTGCCGCGCTTGCGCGTTCGGCGCTCGACGCTTTCGACATCGTTGCGAGTTTTCCCGCAGTGCCGGGCTATACCGCGCCGCTCGTCCTTCGTTCTTTTGCGACCGATGCAGACCCTACGGCGCAGACCTACGACGTCGAATTCGCAATCACGGATGATATTGATCCGCGCCTGCTGCCCGGAATGACGGCGGAGGTGCGCATTTCCAGTTCAGCCGAAGAAGATCGGCCGCAATCGGTCATCGTTCCGGTTTCGGCAGTGGACACGACGAGCCGGACCGAGCCATCCATCTGGGTTTACCAGGAAGCGTCCAACCAGGTCGCGCGGAGGACGGTCCGGCTGGGACTTCCGGTCGATGACGAAATTGTCGTTCTGGAAGGTCTCGAAGGCGACGAACTGGTCGTTTCCGGCGGTTGGTGGCGGCTTAGAGACAATCAAACAGTCGTAGCTTCGGGTCTCTGATCCCATTTCATAGGACGCATTAAGACCCATGGCACTCAGTATCTCTCGTGCGACTATTAAACGTCCGGTGGCAGCTTGGCTGGTCATCATCTTCTGCTTTGTCGGCGGTTATTGGGGGTTGAACACCGTTGGTCGCCTCGAAGACCCCAGCTTTACCCTCAAGACCGCGCTTGTTTTCGTGCCTTACCCGGGTGCCACAGCCGTAGAGGTCGAGGAGGAGGTTGCCGACGTCGTCGAAAACGCATTGCAGCAGATGAAGCAACTCGACCGGGTCGAATCAAAGTCCATGCCCGGCATGGCGCAGATCACTGTCGAGATTGAGCAGACCTACGGGGCGGACGAGATCCCCCAGGTGTGGGACGAGATGCGCCGCCGCATCAGCGACGTCTCGGGGGACCTGCCCGCAGGGGTGCGCCCGCCCATCATCAATGACGATTTCGGTGACGTCTATGGCATGTTCTATGCGGTGACGACCGAAGGGCTGAGCCCGATAGAACAGCGTGATCTGGCGACCACGTTGCGACTGGGACTGGTGACTGTAGATGGTGTCGCCAAGGTTGAGGTTCAGGGTCTTACCGAAGAAGTGATCAATATCTCGATCCCGTCTTCGCGCCTGACGGAGTTGGGGCTTCCCCCGACCCAAATTCTGGGCGTTCTGGCCGACGAAAATCAGGTCTTTTCCAACGGAGAGATTACCGAGGGCCCGGCCCGGATCAGCCTGTCGGTTCCGGCGGGCTATGTCAGCCCCGAAGGGATCGAGGAGCTTCGGCTCGGCGTGCCGGGACAGGTCGGGCAGGTGGCGGTCTACGATATCGCCCATGTGACACGTGA
>JAASSQ010000261.1 GCA_021767845.1 Roseovarius sp.
GCCATGTTGCGCCAGCCTTCGCGCATCCGGACGCTGCGCCGGGCGGTGCGGCGCAGGGCCTGCACGAAATGCAGCCCCACCGCGTCGTCGTCGTCCAGCCGGAACTGGAGCGACTCGGTCTCGTTCTCGGCAAGCTCTTCCTGGATCACCAGCTGCATGGCCAGCCGGTGCTTCATCGGCTCGCGCGCCACGATGCGGATCTGCGGCACCGCGGCGGTGAGGTCGTGCAGCCGGTCGAGATAGGGCTTGGGCAGCGACTGGCCCACAAGGATCAGGAAGGTGAAGCGCGGATCGCTCTGCGCGGCGATCGAGGGCAGGGTCAGCGTTTCGAAATGGCGAAAGCGCAGTTCCATGCGCGCGGGGTCATAGAGATAGGCCTCGCGCTCGGCCACGCTGTCATGCATCCGCTTGAAGCCGCCCAGGGCGGGATAGGAGAACCGGCAGATCCCGACGACTCGCATGGTGTTCACACCGTTGTTGACCGTTGCCGCGCCATGCTTGCAAATGGCCGGGGCGGGAACAAGGCCAAAGCCCGGCGGCGGCGCGGCGGGGCCCCGGCAAAAGGCCAGCGGCGCGGGCTGTTGACAACCCCCCCGACTCCCCCTATACGCGCCCCATCCCGGCTTAGGGGGTCGCCCCGCCGCCGATATCATAACTGAAGTGGTCACGATCCGGGCGTGCAGCGCCCCGATCCTCTGGAAACCCACCGCGTCGTACCTGAACGAGCAGGTTGCGATTGCGGTTTTTGCGTTTTGCGGACGCGTGAGGCGCAGCCAAGGAATGAACCCGCACGAATTGCCGTGCAGACACATGTGTTGAGAGACGGGGAAAGAGACCCAATGCCAACGATCCAACAGCTGATCCGCAAGCCGCGGCAGCCCAAAGTCAGAAGCCAGAAGTCCATGCACCTGCAGGGGTGCCCGCAGAAGCGTGGCGTGTGCACGCGCGTCTATACCACGACGCCGAAAAAGCCGAACTCGGCCATGCGGAAGGTTGCCAAGGTGCGCCTGACCAATGGTTACGAGGTCATCAGCTACATCCCCGGCGAAAGCCACAACCTTCAGGAGCACTCGGTTGTCCTGATCCGTGGCGGCCGTGTGAAAGACCTTCCCGGTGTGCGCTATCACATCCTGCGCGGCGTGCTCGACACGCAAGGCGTCAAGGATCGTAAGCAGCGCCGCTCGAAATACGGCGCCAAGCGTCCGAAGTAAGAGGAATCACAGATGTCCCGTCGTCACGCCGCTGAGAAACGCGAGATCCTGCCCGACGCCAAGTATGGCGACCGGGTGCTTTCCAAGTTCATGAACAACCTGATGATCGACGGCAAGAAATCGGTTGCCGAAACGATCGTCTACAACGCGCTGGACCGCGTCGAAGCCAAGGTCAAGCGCGCGCCCGTGGAAATCTTCCACGAGGCGCTGGACAACATCAAGCCCGCGGTCGAGGTGCGCTCGCGCCGGGTTGGCGGTGCCACCTACCAGGTGCCCGTCGAGGTTCGCCCCGAGCGCCGCGAGGCGCTGGCGATCCGCTGGCTGATCACCGCATCGCGCGCCCGCAACGAGAACACGATGGAAGAGCGGCTGGCAGGCGAACTGCTGGATGCGGTCAACAGCCGCGGCTCGGCCGTCAAGAAGCGCGAAGACACTCACAAGATGGCCGAGGCGAACAAAGCCTTCAGCCATTACCGCTGGTAAATCCCTAGAGGCTCACGACATGGCACGCGAATATTCGCTCGACCGCTACCGCAACTTCGGCATCATGGCGCATATCGATGCAGGCAAGACCACCTGCACCGAGCGCATCCTGTTCTACACCGGCAAGTCCCACAAGATCGGTGAGGTGCACGACGGTGCGGCCACCATGGACTGGATGGAGCAGGAGCAGGAACGCGGCATCACCATCACCTCGGCGGCGACGACCACCTTCTGGTTCCGCACCGAGGATGGCGAGAACCCGACCGGCATCTACGGGAACACCCCGCAGGAAGCCAAGTTCCGCTTCAACATCATCGACACCCCCGGTCACGTGGACTTCACCATCGAAGTCGAGCGTTCGCTGGCCGTTCTGGACGGCGCGGTTGCCGTCCTGGACGCCAATGCCGGCGTCGAGCCGCAGACCGAAACGGTCTGGCGCCAGGCCGACCGCTACAAGGTGCCGCGCATCGTGTTCGTCAACAAGATGGACAAGCTGGGCGCCGACTTCTTCAACTGCGTCGAGATGATCGCGGACCGCACCGGGGCCGTGCCGGCGCCGATCCAGCTGCCCATCGGGGCCGAAGACAAGCTGGAAGGCATCATCGACCTGGTCACCATGAAGGAATGGGTCTGGAAGGGTGAAGACCTCGGCGCAAGCTGGGTCATCCAGGACATCCGGGACGACATGAAGGATCAGGCCGAGGAATGGCGCGGCAAGCTGATCGAGAACGCCGTCGAGATGGACGACGACGCGATGGAAGCCTATCTGGAAGGCGAAGAGCCCGACGAGGCGACCCTGCGCAGCCTGATCCGCAAGGGCACCCTGTCGATGAGCTTCGTGCCCGTGCTGGCTGGTTCGGCATTCAAGAACAAGGGTGTTCAGCCCCTGCTCAACGCCGTGATCGACTACCTGCCCGGTCCGCTCGACGTGCCGCCTTACATGGGCTTCGCCCCCGACGACGAGACCGAGACGCGCAACATCGAGCGCAAGCCCGGTGACGACCAGCCCTTCGCGGGCCTCGCGTTCAAGATCATGAACGACCCGTTCGTCGGCTCGCTGACCTTTACCCGCATCTACTCGGGCCTGCTCGAGAAGGGCGGCAGCGTGCTGAACTCGACCAAAGGCAAGAAAGAGCGCATCGGTCGGATGATGATGATGCACTCGAACTCGCGCGAAGAGATCGAATGGGCAGGCTCGGGCGACATCATCGCGCTGGCCGGGCTGAAGGAAACGACCACCGGCGACACGCTCTGCGACGCCTCCAACCCGGTCGTTCTGGAAACCATGACCTTCCCCGACCCGGTGATCGAGATCGCGGTCGAGCCCAAGTCGAAGGCCGACCAGGAGAAGATGAGCCAGGGCCTGCAGCGGCTTGCCGCCGAGGACCCGTCCTTCAAGGTCGAAACCGATCTGGAATCGGGCCAGACCATCATGAAGGGCATGGGCGAGCTTCACCTCGACATCCTGATCGACCGTCTCAAGCGGGAATTCAAGGTGGACGCCAACATCGGTGCGCCGCAGGTGGCCTATCGTGAAACGATCAGCCACGAGATCGAGCACACCTACACCCACAAGAAACAGACGGGTGGTTCGGGCCAATTCGCCGAGGTGAAGATGATCATCACCCCGACCGAGCCGGGCGAAGGCTACAGCTTCGAGTCGCGCATCGTCGGCGGCTCGGTGCCGAAGGAATACATCCCCGGCGTCGAGAAGGGCATCGAAAGCGTCATGGACAGCGGTCCGCTGGCCGGATTCCCGGTGATCGACTTCAAGGTCGCGCTGATCGACGGCAAGTACCACGACGTGGACTCTTCGGTCATGGCCTTCGAGATCGCCTCGCGGATGTGCATGCGCGAAGGTCTCAAGAAGGCCGGCGCGAAGATGCTGGAACCGGTGATGAAGGTCGAGGTCGTGACCCCCGAGGAATACACCGGCAGCATCATCGGCGACCTCACGTCGCGTCGCGGCCAGGTCTCGGGCCAGGCGCCGCGCGGCAACGCCATCGTCATCGACGCCAACGTGCCGCTGGCCAACATGTTCGGCTACATCAACACGCTGCGCTCGATGTCGTCGGGCCGCGCCCAGTTCACGATGCAGTTCTCGCATTACGAGCCGGTGCCGCAGAACATCAGCGAAGAGATCCAGGCGAAATACGCATAAGCAGCGGTGCGGGGGAGGCCCCGCACCCTACCCACCTGTAGGGTGCGTTTCCAAACGCACCGCCACGAAAAAAAGGAGGCCATCATGGCAAAGGAAAAGTTTGACCGTTCGAAACCGCACGTGAACATTGGCACGGTTGGTCACGTGGACCACGGCAAGACGACGCTGACGGCGGCGATCACGAAGTATTTCGGTGATTTCCAGGCGTATGACCAGATCGACGGCGCGCCGGAAGAGAAGGCGCGGGGGATCACGATCTCGACGGCGCACGTGGAATACGAGACCGACAAGCGCCA
>JAASSQ010000262.1 GCA_021767845.1 Roseovarius sp.
AACGGAGGCCCTGAGAAATGCAGGCTGATCTGAATGTTATCCTGCCCGAGATCGTCATCTCGGTCTACGCGATCGCCGCGCTGCTGTTCACGGCCTATACCGGCCGCGACCGCATGGCGGGGATGCTCTTGTGGCTCACCGCGGCGCTGATGGGCGCCATGGCCCTGTGGATCGGGGCGACGGGCGCGGGCACGCGCACGGCATTCGGCGGCATGTTCAACGATGACGGCTTCGCTCGTTTCACCAAGGTCACGATCCTGCTGAGCGCCGCCGCCGTCATGGTGATGGGGCAGGAATACATGATGCGCCGCAAGATCCTGCGCTTCGAGTATCCGGTTCTCATCGCGCTGTCGGCCGTAGGCATGATGCTGATGGTGTCGGCGGGCGACCTGATGGCGCTTTACATGGGGCTGGAGCTGCAATCGCTGGCGCTTTACGTGGTCGCCTCGCTGCGGCGCGACAGCGCGAAATCCACCGAGGCGGGCCTCAAGTATTTCGTGCTCGGCGCGCTCAGCTCGGGGTTGCTGCTGTATGGCGCGTCGCTGACCTATGGCTATGCAGGCACCACGCTCTTTTCCGGGATCATCGCCTCGGCCGAGGGGCAGGCGCCAGTGGGTCTTCTGATTGGTCTCGTGTTCGTTCTGGCCGGTCTGGCGTTCAAGGTGTCGGCCGTGCCGTTCCATATGTGGACCCCGGATGTCTACGAGGGCGCACCGACCCCGATCACGGCGTTCTTCGCCACCGCGCCCAAGGTGGCGGCGATGGCGCTCTTTGCCCGTGTCGTGCATGACGCGTTCGGCGGCGTCGTCGGGGACTGGCAACAGGTTCTGGCCGTGCTTGCGCTCTTGTCGATGTTCCTTGGGGCGGTCGCGGCCATCGGGCAGACCGACATCAAGCGCCTGATGGCCTATTCCTCGATCGCGCATATGGGTTATGCGCTGATGGGGCTGGCGGCCGGGACGGCCTTTGGCGTGCAGGCGATGCTGATCTACATGGCGATCTACGTGACGATGAATATCGGCACCTTCGCCTTCATCCTGTCGATGGAGCGTGACGGCCAGCCGATAACCGAGATCGCCAGCCTGAACATGTATTCCCGTGCGCATCCGGGCCGGGCGCTTGCAATGCTGATCCTGCTCTTCAGCCTTGCAGGTGTGCCGCCGCTCCTGGGCTTTTTCGGCAAGCTTTACGTGTTGCGGGCAGCCTATGAAGGGGGTCTTGTCTGGCTGGCCGTGGCCGGGGTGCTGGCAAGCGTGATCGGCGCCTTCTATTACCTCCGCATCGTTTACTACATGTATTTCGGCGAAGAGCGGGAGCCGCTGGAAACGGCCCGCTCGCCCGTGCAATGGAGCTTCCTGATGGTGTCGGCGGCGCTGATGCTCTTTGGGATCATCAACATGTTCGGCGTCGAGACGGTGGCACAGGCGGCGGCGGTAACCCTTGTTGACTGACGCCTTTCCTCGCACCGTCTTACCCAGTGACGCGCCCCCGGCGCGTCACTTCGTTTATGGGCCGTGCCGTCCTGCGTGGGCGAGGAAAAGCGGATGACCGGACAGGCAAACGGAACGTGGCCACAAGGGGTCGGGCGCAGGGTGCTGGCCGAGGTGGACAGCACCAACGCCGAGGCCGCGCGCATCGCCGGAGACCTGCGTGGCCCGGAATGGATCCTGGCGCTCAGCCAGACCGCGGCGCGGGGGCGGAGGGGCCGGTCCTGGGCCAACCCCGCCGGCAATTTCGCGGCCACGCTGGTGATGCGTCCGACCGAAAGCCCCGACCAGGTGGCGCTGCGGTCCTTCGTGGCGTCCCTCGCGTTGTTCGATGCCTTTGTCGATGCCACGGGCCGACCACAGGGCTTCACGCTCAAGTGGCCCAATGATGTGCTGCTGAACGGGGGCAAGCTGGCCGGGATTCTTCTGGAAAGCGCCGGAACGGCCCAAGGGCTGTCGTTCTTTTCCATCGGGATCGGCGTCAATCTGGCCGACGCACCTGCGCAGGACGCGGTGGAGGAGGGCGCTTTGCGGCCGGTCTCTCTTCTGTCGGAAACAGGGGTGCGGATCGCGCCCGAGGACTTCCTTGACCTGCTGGCCCCGGCCTATGCCCGATACGAGGCGCAGTTCACCACCTACGGTTTCGCGCCGATCCGCGAGGCGTGGCTGGCGCGGGCCGCCAAGCTGGGCGAGGTCATCACCGCGCGCACCACGCGCGAGCGGATCACCGGCACGTTCGAGACGGTGGACGCGGCTGGCAATCTTGTTCTAACTACGCCGGACGCACGGCACGCCATCCCGGCGGCCGAGGTCTTTTTCTGAAGGGGCGCAAGATGCTTCTGGCCATTGATTGCGGCAACACGAATACCGTTTTCTCGATCTGGGACGGCAACGAATTCCTGTGCACCCTGCGGACCTCGACCCACCATGCGCGCACGGCCGATGCCTATTTCACCTGGTTTTCCACCCTGGTGAAGCATTACGGCATCGAGGCCGACATCACCGATGTCATCATCTCGTCCACGGTGCCGCGGGTGGTGTTCAACCTGCGCGTTTTCGCAGACCGTTTCTTTGGGTGCCGGCCGATGGTGGTGGGCAAGCCCGACTGCCTGCTGCCCCATCCCCCGCGCGTCGATCCCGGCACGCAGGTGGGGCCGGACCGTCTGGTCAATTCGGAAGGGGCCTATGACCGGCATGGCGGCGACCTGATCGTTGTGGATTTCGGCACGGCCACTACGTTTGACGTGGTGGCGCATGATGGTGCCTATGTCGGCGGGTCGATCGCACCGGGCGTCAATTTGAGCCTGGAGGCGCTGCACATGGCCGCCGCGGCGCTGCCGCATATCGACGTGACCAAACCGCAAAAAGTGATTGGAACCAACACGGTAGACTGCATGCAGTCGGGCGTTTTCTGGGGCTATGTCGGCCTTGTGAACGGCATCTGCAACAAGATCCAGGCCGAGTATGACAGGCCGATGCGGATCATCGGCACGGGCGGGATGGCCCCGCTATTCGCGCAGGGCGACATGCTGTTCGACGACATCGAAGACGATCTGACGATGCACGGGCTGACCGTGATTCACGACTACAACAAGAAGGCACAAACCGCATGAGCAAAGAGCGACTGATCTACCTGCCCCTCGGCGGGGCCGGGGAAATCGGCATGAACGCCTATGTCTATGGCTATGGCAAACCGGATGAGGAACGCCTGATCCTCGTCGATCTCGGCGTGACCTTCCCGGACATGGACACCACGCCGGGCGTAGACCTGATTTTCCCAGATATTCAATGGCTTGCCGAGCGCAAGGACCGGCTGGAGGCAGTATTCATCACCCATGCCCACGAAGACCACGTGGGCGCGGTTGCGCATTTCTACGACCAGCTTGGTGCGCCGGTCTATGCGCGGGCCTTCACCGCCAATATCGCGCGGCGCAAGATGACCGAGTTCGGGTATTCCGAAAAGGCCGTCACGACCGTGTCGGCCTGGCCCGAAGTCACCAAGGCGGGCCCGTTCAGCGTGGGGTTCGTTCCGATTTCCCATTCGATTCCAGAGAGTTCGGGGATGGTCATCGACACGCCCGCGGGGCGGCTGGTGCATTCGGGCGATTTCAAGATCGACAGCGACCCGGTGGTGGGCGAGCCCTTCGACCCCGAGCTGTGGGGCAGTCTGGCCGAGCCCGGCGTCAAGGCGCTGATGTGCGATTCTACCAATGTTTTCAATACACATGAGGGGCGTTCTGAAAGTAGTCTTGCGCCTGACATCCAGGCGCTGATCGAGGATGCCAAGGGCATGGTCGTGGCCACGACCTTTGCCAGCAACGTCGCCCGCGTGAAGACCCTCGCCGAGGCGGCGGAGCGGGCGGGTCGGTCGGTCTGCCTGCTGGGGCGCGCGATGCGGCGGATGATCGAAGCGGCGGTGGAAACCGGGGTGCTGACCTCGTTCCCGAAAACCATAAGTCCCGAGGAAGCAAAGCAAATTCCGCGCGAGAACCTGATGCTGATCGTCACCGGCAGCCAGGGGGAACGGCGCGCGGCCAGTGCGCAACTGGCGCAGGGCAATTACCTCGGGCTGGCGATGAAAGAGGGCGACACGTTCCTCTTTTCTTCCAAGACCATCCCGGGGAACGAACGGGGCGTCATCAAAATCATCAATCAATTCAG
>JAASSQ010000263.1 GCA_021767845.1 Roseovarius sp.
GGCCGACAAGATCACCGCGGCGATGACCGGCACGGGGTTGGGCATCACCATTCCGTCCTATGCCGATTTCACCGGGTTCTTCCTGGCCGCCGCCAGTTTCCTGGCGCTGGCCTACACCTTGCGGGCGGGTGGCCATATCCGCGTGACACTGGTGACCCGCACCCTGAGCGAACGGGCGCGCCACCTGACCGAGATCGCGGTCACGGCGATCGCCCTGGCGATGAGCGCGTTCGCGAGCTGGTACATGATCCTGCTGGTGATGGAGTCCCACGAGTTCGGCGACAAGAGCGCCGGCATGGTGTCGGTCCCGCTGTGGATCCCGCAACTTCCCGTCGCGGCGGGCCTTTGCATCCTGACCCTGGCGCTGGCCGACGAGCTGTTCGGCCTGCTGCGCGGCCGTTCCGCCAGTTGGAGCGGCAAGGGCGAAAACCTTCTGAACGAGTGAGGCCTGCCCATGTCCGTCGCGCTTCTGTCGATCATTCTGCTTGTGCTGCTCTTCGCCTTTCTGGGCGCGGGGCTCTGGGTGGCCTTCGCGCTGCTGGGGGTCGGGATCGCCGGCATGGCGCTCTTTACCGATGCGCCGCTGGGGCTGGTCATGGCGACGACGCTCTGGGGCCACGGCAATTCCTGGGCGCTGGCGGCGCTGCCGCTGTTCATCTGGATGGGCGAGATCCTGTTCCGGTCGCGGCTGTCGGACGACATGTTCGCGGGCCTGTCGCCGTGGATGACCCGGCTGCCGGGGCAGCTTCTGCATGTGAACGTCTTTGCCTGCGGGATTTTCGCGGCCGTGTCGGGCTCGTCGGCGGCCACCGCCGCGACCATCGGCAAGCTGTCGATCCCGGAACTGGCGCAGCGCGGCTATCCCGAAAAGATGGTGATCGGCACGCTGGCCGGGTCGGCCACCCTGGGCCTGCTGATCCCGCCCTCGATCATCCTGATCGTCTATGGCGTGGCGACCGAGCAATCCATCGCCCGGCTGTTCGTGGCCGGTGTCCTGCCCGGGGTTCTGCTGGTGTCGCTGTTCGTGGGCTACGTGATCGTCTGGGCGATCCTCAACCGGCGGCGCCTGCCCGATGAATCGCTCTCCGTGGGCTTTGTCGAACGGCTGCGCCGCTCGCGGCGGCTGATCCCGGTGGTGCTGCTGATCTTGGGCGTGATCGGCTCGATCTATGCGGGGCTTGCCTCGCCCACCGATGCGGCGGCGGTGGGGGTGGTCCTTGCGCTGCTGCTGTCGTGGAGCAGCGGGTCGCTGACCCGGCAGACCTTCATCGACGGGCTGATGGGGGCCACGGTCACGTCCTGCATGATCGCCTTCATCCTTGCCGGGGCGTCGTTCCTGACGGTGGCGATGGGCTTTACCGGCATTCCGCGCATCCTGGCCGAATGGATCGGGTCGCTGGAGCTGTCCACCTTCACGCTGCTGGCCGCGCTGACCGTGTTCTTCGTCATCATGGGCTGTTTCCTCGATGGGATCTCGGTGGTGGTGCTGACCGCGTCGGTCATCATGCCGATGGTGCTGGAGGCCGGGATCGACCCGCTGTGGTTCGGCATCTTCCTGGTGATCGTGGTCGAGATGTCGCAGATCACGCCCCCGGTCGGGTTCAACCTGTTCGTGATCCAGTCGCTGACCGGGCGCGACATCCTGTTCGTCGCGCTGGCCGCGCTTCCGTTCTTCCTGCTGATGGTGGCCGCACTGGTGCTTATCAGCGTGTTTCCCGGCATCGTCACCTTCTTGCCGGGGCAAATGTGACCGGGCCGCGCCATGAGCTATCCCATCCAGACCCGCAGGCGCCCGGCATGACACGGACCGCCGCACAGGATACCGGCGCACGCTGGCCCGCGATCCGCACGGTCGGGGTGGATGGCCTGCTGGTCAGCTTCGGCGCGGAACTGAGCGAGCCCGCCAACCGCGCCGCGCTGGCCTTTCGCGCCGCGCTCGACCGCGCCGCGCCCGAGGGGGTCGAGGAAAGCTCGACCTCGCTGGTCTCCACCTATCTGCGCTTCGATCCGCTGCACCGCGATCACGCCGGGCTGCGCGCCGACCTGCAACGCCTGCTGGACAGCGCGGACTGGTATGCCGCCGATCTGCCCGCGGGCCGGCGCGCGTGGCGCATCCCCACCGTCTTCGGCACCGATCTCGCGCCGCAACTGGACGAGGCCGCCGCCGCTGCGGGCCTGACCCGCGAGGCCGCCATCGCCTCGCTGTCGGACAGCCCGGTGCGCGTGCAGACCATCGGCTTCGCGCCGGGTCAGCCCTATCTCGGGCAGTTGGACGGAGCCTGGAACATCCCCAGGCAATCCGGGCTGACCGAGCGGGTGCCGGCGGGGGCCTTGTGCCTTGCGATCCGGCAACTGGTGCTCTTCCCGGTGCCGACACCGACCGGCTGGCGCCATGTCGGGCAGACCGCCTTCCGCCCCTTCCGCCCCGAGGCCGAGCGCCCCTTCCTTCTGCGCCCCGGCGACGAGGTGCGCCTAGATCCCGTCTCGCCCGAGCGCCTGGACGCCCTGCGCGACGACCCGGAGGGCGGCGCGACCTCGGAGACGCTGCCATGAGGCGCGAATTGATCGTCCATCAGGCAGGCCCCGGCGTGACGGTGCAAGACCTCGGGCGCCCCGGATACCTGAGCGTCGGGCTGTCCCCCGGCGGCGCGGCGGATCGTCTGGCCCTGGCCGAGGGCGCGGCGCTTCTGGGGCAGCCCGACAGCCTTGCGGCACTGGAAATGGCGGGCATGGGCGGCGCGTTCGAGGCGACCGACGATCTGCGCATCGCCCTGACCGGCGCCCCGATGCGCGCGGCGATCGACGGCGAGCCGGTCGCCTGGAACGCCAGCCACGCCCTGCCCGCCGGCGCGCGCCTCAGCATCGGCGGCGCGCAGGCGGGCAGCTATGGCTATCTTCACATTGGCGGCGGGATTGAGACCCGCGCCTGGCTTGGCTCGCGCAGCGCACATCTGGCCGCCGGCCTGGGCGCGCCCGTCGCGGCCGGGCAGCGGCTGCCACTCGGCGCCGACGCGGGCGGGCCGGTCGAACGCCTGATGCCCGTTCAGCCCCGGTTTCAGGGCGGCGAGGTGCGGGTCGTTCCCAGCCTGCAGACCGATTTCTTCCCCGAAGACGAGATCGCCCGGTTCGAGGCGACACCTTTCCAGACCGACACACGCGCCAGCCGCCGGGGCGTGCGGCTGGTCGCGGAGGGGGAGACGTTCCACTCCGAGGTCGGGCTGAGCGTGCTGTCGGAAATCGTGGTGCCGGGCGACATCCAGATCACCGGCGACGGCACGCCCTTCGTGCTGCTGCATGAATGCCAGACGACCGGCGGCTATCCCCGGATCGCCGCGGTTCTGCCAAGCGATCTGCCAAAGGTCGCGCAGGCCGCCCCCGGCACGACGCTGCGGTTCCGCTTCGTCACGCTGGACGAGGCGGTGGAGGCCGAGCGCCGGGCCGAGGCATATCGCAAGGGGCTGCGCGGATCGCTGCAACCGCTGATCCGCGACCCGGCCCGCATCCGAAACCTTCTCGCCTATCAGCTCATCAGCGGCGTCACCGCCGGGCGGGACATCTGACGAGGACATCATGACACAGAGCTTTGAACGGCGCGTTGCACCGAGCGTCGATCTGAATGCCGACATGGGCGAAAGCTTCGGCCCCTGGATCATGGGCGACGACGCGGCCCTTCTGGACGTGGTGACATCGGCCAATATCGCCTGCGGGCATCACGCCGGGGATTGGGATGTCATGGCCCGGACCATGCGCGCGGCGGCGGACAAGGGCGTGGGCATCGGCGCGCATCCCGGTTTCACCGATCTCCAGGGCTTCGGGCGGCGGCGCGTGCACATGCCGCTGGAAAGCCTCGGCAACCTCGTGCGCTACCAGTTGGGGGCGGCGCAGGCGATCGCGCGGGCCAATGGCGGGCATGTGCGCCACCTCAAGCTGCACGGTGCGCTGGCCAACATGGCCTCCGAGGACAAGGCGCTGGCCCGCGCCTGCTACGAGGCGGCATTGTCGGTCGATCCCGAGATCATCGTCATGGTTCTGGCCGGCACCGCGCAACAGGCCGCCGCGGCCGAGCTTGGCTGCCTGACCGCCTGCGAAATCTTCGCCGACCGCGCCTATAACGACGACGCAACGCTGGTGGACCGCAGCCAGCCCGA
>JAASSQ010000042.1 GCA_021767845.1 Roseovarius sp.
CCATCCGCGAATTGCGCAGCGGCATCGCCAGCCTCAACCGCGAGGGGCGCGAACGCCTGCTGACCGCGTTCGAACAGGTCAATTCCAACTTTGCCATGCTGTTCCGCCACCTGTTCGGCGGCGGCGAGGCGAACCTCGTCATGGTCGAAAGCGACGATCCCCTCGATGCCGGGCTGGAGATCATGTGCCAGCCGCCGGGCAAGAAACTGGCCACGCTGTCGTTGTTGTCGGGGGGCGAACAGACCCTGACGGCGCTGGCGCTGATCTTCGCCGTGTTCCTTGCAAACCCGGCGCCGATCTGCGTGCTGGACGAGGTCGATGCGCCGCTCGACGATGCCAACGTCGGCCGGTTCTGCGACCTTCTGGACGAGATGTGCCGCCGCACCGAAACCCGCTTCCTCATCATCACCCACCACGCCGTCACCATGAGCCGGATGGACCGCCTCTTCGGCGTGACGATGGGTGAACAGGGCGTCAGCCAGCTTGTCTCGGTCGATCTCAAGAAGGCCGAGGCGATGGTCGCCTGACCGGCTGATTTTTCGGCATAATTTACCTTTCCTTCACGCCGCTGCTGTCCTGTAATCTCGCTGCAATCCCTTGCAGCGGAAGGAGGTGAAGACACTGACAGAGAAAACATTTCGAAAATGGATGGTCTATCTCGCAGCAGGAAGCCTGTTGCTTGGCATCATCCGCCTTTGGATAGGGTAAGCAGCCCTTGAAAAAGAAAGACCCTGCGGAGTAGCAGCTCCGCAGGGTCCGTTTTTCGGTGAAGACACTGAAAAACATTTCGATACGCCTACAATGATGCGCAAACCTTGCCAAAAAGTAAAGCCCGCGGCCCGCGCAAGGTTAACGCATCACCGGCAAGCTGTTTTCCATCCGCCACAGCCCATGCTGCCTGTCGCGCGGCGATCTCGACAAGGCGGCAACCTCCGGCTAGCACTCATTCTGTTGTTCGAGGAAACCGCCCGATGCCCCTGTTTCTGCGCCTTCTGACCCTGACCGGCCTTCTGGCCCTCGCGGCCTGCGGCGGCTATCCCGGCGGCCCGCCGCCGCCCTCGGACGCCCGGGTGGCGCAACTGGCCCGCGACATCCGCGCCCTCGGCCCCGGCGTGGACCCCGAAGAGGCGCAGCGCGCCGCGCGGATCGCGCATGACTACACGTACCAGCTTGCGCAGGAATACCAGATCACCGACGGACCCATCATCCACAACACCAAGGTCAACATGGGGATCAAGCCGCGCGGCTTGTGCTGGCACTGGGCCAAGGACATCGAGGAACGTCTGAAGGAAGAAAACTTCCAGACCCTCGACCTGCACCGCGCCATCGCCAATGCCGACAGCATCCGGCTCGAACACTCCACCGCCATCATCAGCCGCCGGGGCGACAGCATGTATGATGGGATCGTGCTCGATGGCTGGCGCGATGGCGGCGTTCTGTTCTTCGCTAGGGTCAAGGACGACACCCGCTACGAATGGTTTCCCCGCGCCGAGGTGCTGGCCGCCAAGCTGGGCCATGACCGCGCCCAGGCCCTTCTCGCCACGGTCGAGGACTGACCGGCCCTACAGCCGGTTCAGCAACTCCGCCGTCGGCCACGCATCCGCCGGCAGGCCCAGTTCCTGCTGCACGTCCTGCACCGCCGCGCGGGTGCCCGCGCCCAGGATCCCGTCGATCCCGCCCACGTCATAGCCGCGCGCGGCCAGCTTGCGTTGCAAATCCTTCATCCGCGCGCTCGACAATCCCGGCGCCGGGTTGCCCGCATCGAAAACCGGCGCGCCTTCCAGCCGGTTGGCGAAATAGGCCGCCGTCATCACGTAGACGAAACTCTTGTTCCACTCGAAATAGACCCGGAAATTCGGATAGGCCAGAAAGGCGGGGCCACCGCGCCCCTGCGGCACCAGCACGCTGGCCTCCAGATCGCCGGCGATCTGCCCGTGCCGCGGCGCAACCCCCATCGCCGCCCAGTCCGAGGCCGGTTTCACCGTTCGCAACCCGGTCTGCGACCAGTCCATGTCCTGTGGCAGTTCGACCTCCTGCAGCCACGGCTCACCGGGCCGCCAGCCGAGGGCGCTCAGCATCTTGGCGCCCGACACCAACGCATCCGGCGCCGAGGTCTTGAGGCTCACCCGCCCGTCGCCATCGGCATCCGTCCCATGCTCCAGGATGTCCTCGGGCAGCATCTGCACCATGCCGATCTCGCCGGCCCAGGCCCCCGTGGTGGTGTCCGGGTCGAACTCCCCCCGCGCGAACAAGTCCAGCGCGGCAAACACCTGCGGGCGGAACAGCTCGGGGCGGCGGCAGTCATGCGCCAGCGTGACCAGCGCGTTCGCCGTGTTGTAATCACCCTGCACCGCGCCGTAATCGGTCTCGAAGGCCCAGAACGCCAGCAGCACGCCGCGGCTGATGCCGTAATCGCGTTCGATCCGGTCGAACACGGCATCGTGACGCTGCGCCATCTGGCGCCCCTTGTTCAGGCGGTGCGCGCTGATCAGGCGGCGGGCGAACTCCACGAACGGCATCTGGAACACCCCTTGCCGGCGATCCGCCTCGATCACCGATCCATCCTGCCGCACCCCGTCGAAAAACCGTTTCACCGTGTCCGGCGCATGGCCGCGCGACACCGCCTCCTGGGCCAGCTTGTCCTTGAACTCGGTAAAGGCGCCGCCACACTCCTGCGCGGCCAGCGGGGCGGCACTCATGGCAAGGGCGGCGATCATCGGCAAAAGGCGCATGGGGCCTCCTCTGGTGAATGCGTATTGCGCCCGACCCTATGCGATCAGGCCCCGCGCGCAAGCACCCGGACGATCACAAGCCCGCCAGCACCGCGATCGCCGCCACCCCGGCCAGCGCCGCGGCCCAGGCCCGCCACAAGGCGGCGCAGGCCGCCTCGATCTCGGCCGCGCCGATCTCCTTGCGTCCGAAGCCGTGCACCCACGCGAAATCCTGCACCGACCCGTCGTAGGATCGCGGCCCCGACAGCGCCACATCCAGCGCACGGGCCATCGCCGCTTCGGGCCAGCCCGCATTGGGCGAGCGGTGCTGGCGGGCCTCGCGGGCCACGTTGGCCCACGCGCCAAGCCCGTGATGCGTGACCATCAGCAGCAGCGCGGTCAGACGCGCGGGGATCACGTTCAACAGATCATCCAGCCGCGCCGCCGCCCAACCGAACTCGGCGAACCGCTCGGTGCGGTAGCCCACCATCGAATCCGCCGTGTTGACCCCCTTGTAAAGCAGCAGCCCCGGCAGCCCCGCGACCAGGAACCAGAAGGCCGGGGCGATCACCCCGTCGCTCAGGTTCTCGGCCGCCGATTCGATCGCCGCGCGCGCCACGTCCGGCCCCTGCATGTCGCGCGTGTCGCGGCCCACGATCATCGCTACCGCGCGCTTGCCCTCGCCCAGCGACAGGCGCAGCCCATCGGCCACCGCGCGCACGTGGTCCACCAGCGACCGCTGCGCCAGCAGAACCGCCGCCGCGATCACCTCCACCGGCCAGCCGAAGACCCCAAGGATCAGGCCCAAAGCGACCGCGCCGCCCGCCAACAGCATCACCGCCACCACGCCCTTGGCGTGCCGCGCGCCGCCTTGGTTCAGCCGCGCCTCCAGCCAGCCCACCGCGCGCCCCATCAGGACCGCCGGATGCGGCAGGCGCGACCAGATCCAGCGCGGCTCGCCCAGTGCCGCATCCAGCAGCATTGCCAGCACCAGCGCACCCGCCAGGCTCATAGCGCCGCCTCCAGCCGGTCCCAACCTTCGGGTGTCGGCAGGCCCAGCCGCAGCCAGGTTTTGGAGTAGGGAAAGGTGCGGCTCCAGACATGATGCCGCGCCAGCCGCGCCTGCCACGCGGCCGCATCGTCCACCTCGTAAAGCCGGAACAGCGCACAGCCGCCCAGACCGCGGGCGCCGGCCCGGATCATCAGCGCATCCAGATGCGCGGCATCCTCGTTCAGGCGCGCGCGGGTCTCGCGCGCCCAAGTCCTATCGCGCAGCGCCACGCGCCCCACCTCCAGCCCAGGCCCGGAGACCGGCCACGGCCCCAGCATTTCGGCCAGCCGCGCCACCAGCGCCGGGTCGCCGATGACAAAGCCCAGCCGCAGCCCCGCCAGCCCCCAGAACTTGCCGAAACTCTTGAGGATCAGCACGCCGGGCCGCGCCGCCTGCGCGATCAGCGACCGCTCGGGCGCCACATCGGCAAAGCTTTCGTCCACGACCACCAGCGGCGCCTCGGGCAGGGCGCCATGCCAGGCGCCGGTGGGGTTGTTGGGGTTCACGATCACGGCGGCCTGCACGCCCTCGTCAGCCACCTGCCAGCCGTCCGCGGCAAAGGCGGCGGCGTGCTCGTTATAGGTGGGCGCGGGGATATGCACCCGGCCCGGCGCGGCCAGCGCCGGGAGCCGCGCAATCAGGCTCGACGCCCCCGGCGCGGCCAGAACCGCCGCCCCCTCGGGCACCGCCCAGAAATCCCGCGCCGCGTGCTCCAGCGCCGCCTGCGCGGCCCGGTCGGGCAGGGCGCTCCACGCCTCCGACGCGATCTGGGGCAGGGGATAGGGCTCCGGGTTGATCCCCGTGGACAGATCCAGCCACCCCGCCCGCGTGCCGCCATACCGCGCCACCGCCGCGTCCAGATCGCCGCCATGATCGCGCGGGGCGGTCATGCGCGTCAGTCCCCGGCCTCGGGCAGCGGCGGGTGGCGGGTCACGAAATGCCCCTTCACCCCCTGCGGCCACTGCCTGTAGGGCACCTGCCCGGTCTCGCTCTCGGCATGCAACTCGGCATAGTCCACGATGGCCTGCGCCGCCCCGTCCTCCGGCGCGAAACGCCCCAGCGTGTAGCACAGCTTGCCGGGCGCCTGGATCGCCACGTTGCAGCCGTGGCTGCACCCCATCAGGCAGGACACCCGCCGCGTCTTCACCGCGCGCCCCTCGGCATGTTTCTCGACCAGCTCGGCCATGTCCTCGCCATGCGGCCGGGCATGGGTCTCGGCGTCCCAGTCCTCTTGCTTGCAGGTGTCGCAGATCGTGATCCAGGTCGTCATCGTGCGCCTCTCGTTCCCGTTGCCCGCCTTTCAAGCCGGATTCGGCGCCCGAGACAAGCGCCCTCCGGGTCTTCTTCTGTTTCGAAATATCCCGGGGGTCCGGGGGGCTGGCCCCCCCGGCGGCCCGCCGCGTCTCAGCCTTCCTCGGTCACCACCTCCGATGTCCGCTCCAGCGTGCGGTGCACGGGGCAGCGGTCCGCGATCTCCAGAAGGCGCTTGCGCTGATCGGCATCCAGATCGCCTTCCAGCCGGACGACGCGGGTAAAGCGGTCGGCCTTGGCCTCGCCCCCGCCCGACCCGGCATCCTGCGCATGGACCTTGTCATGGCTCACATCGACGCTGACATGATCCAGCGGCCAGCCCTTGCGCCGCGCGTACATGCGGATCGTCATCGAGGTGCAGGCCCCCAGCCCCGCCGACAGGAACCCGTAGGGCGACATGCCCCGATCGGTGCCGCCATAGGCCTCGGGCTCGTCGGCCAGCGCATGATGATGCGGGCCGGACTGGATGTCCTGCAGGAACCCGTCCGGGTCCGCCTCGCTCACCCGGACGACACCCTCGGGCGCGCCGGGCGGCGGCGCCGGCGCTTGCAGGTCAAGATACCGCGCCGCCCAGGCCGCGATGACGCCTGCGGCATATTCCGCGTCCGCCGCGTCCGAGACCAGGTGGTCGGCATCGTCCAGCGTGACGAAGCTCTTGGGATGCTTGGCCGCCTTGAAGATCTCCGCGGCATTGTCGATCCCCACCACCGCGTCGCGCGGCGCGTGCAGGATCAGCAACGCCCGGCGCAGGTTCGCGATCTCCTCTTCCAGCGCCTCGGCGCGTACGCTGTCCACGAAATCGCGCCCGATCTCGATCTCCCGGCCGCCCAGCTGCACCTCGGCGCGGCCCTCTTCCTCGATCCGCTCCAGCGCCCCGTCGAAATTCCGCAAGACGTGGCCCGGATCGAACGGCGCCGCGATCGTGACCACCGCCCGCGCGCTCTCGATCCGGCGGGCCGCGCCCAGCACCGCCGCCCCGCCCAGCGAATGCCCGATCAGCAGGCCCGGCGCCATGTCCCGCGCCTCCAGCGCGCGGGCCGCGCACAGAAGATCGTCGATATTCGAAGTGAACGAGGTGTTCGCGAACTCGCCCTCCGAATGGCCCAGCCCGGTGAAATCGAACCGCAACACCGCGATCCCGGCGGCGGCCAGCCGCGCCGCGATCCGCCGCGCCGCGGGGATGTCCTTGGAACAGGTGAAACAATGCGCCAGCAACGCCGTACCCAGATGCGGGCCGTCCGGCAGATCCAGCCGCGCGGCCAATTCCGCGCCGTCATGTCCGGCAAAGGTGAAACGTTCGGTGGGCATGGGGCCTCCTTGCTTGTTCACCCCAAGGGTAGGGATGCCGCCGCCCCGCCGCCAGTGCCCTGTCGGCCCCGTCACGCCAAGGTGATGGCGCGCGCCCGCCGCACCCGCGCTGTCACACAACCTTGTCGGAACTGTCACGAACCCGTCGAACAGCGCGCGCTATCACCGCGTCCGGGCAGGACCGCCCGACACCACAACAGGAGATTTCCAAGGATGCGCCTCTTCACCGCAACCGCGCTCACCCTGACCATCGTCGCCGCCGTGCCCGCCGCGCAGGCTGCCGATCACCTCACCTACGGGCCGCGCCCGGCCTACCTGATCGACCGCATGGCCGACGGCCCGCTCAAGGACAGGCTGGCCGCCTGCCTCGGCCAGACGCCGCGCGTCTCCGACTTCTCGATCGGCCATCGCGGCGCGCCGCTGATGTTTCCCGAACACACGGTGGAATCGAACCGCGCGGCGGCGCGCATGGGCGCGGGCATCCTGGAATGCGACGTGACCTTCACACGCGATCACGAACTGGTCTGCCGCCACGCGCAGAACGACCTGCACACCAGCACGAACATCCTGGCCACCGACCTGGCCGACACCTGCGTGACGCCCTTCACGCCCGCCGCTGACGGCACCGAGGCCACCGCCGAATGCCGGACCTCGGACATCACCCTGGCCGAATTCCGCACGCTCACCGGCAAGATGGACGGCGCCGACACGTCCGCCACGTCGGTCGAAGACTACATGGACGGCACCGCCAACTGGCGCACCGACCTCTACAGCACCGAGGGCGGCACGCTGATGACCCATGCCGAGTCGATCGCGCTCTTCAAATCCCTCGGCGCGAAATTCACGCCCGAACTGAAATCGCCCGCCGTCGAGATGCCGCATGACGGCTTCAGCCAGGAAGACTACGCCCAGAAGCTGATCGACGAATACAAAGCCGCCGGCATCCCCGCCGCGGATGTCTGGCCGCAAAGCTTCAACCTCGACGACGTGCTCTACTGGATCGAGAACGAGCCCGAGTTCGGCGCGCAGGCAGTCTATCTCGATGCCCGTTACAGCGATGACGCCTTCGACCACATGGACCCGGCCACCTTCCAGCCGACCATGCGGGAGCTGGCCGACATGGGCGTCAACTACCTGGCGCCACCGACCTGGATGCTGGTGACGACCGAGGGTGACGCCATCGTACCTTCGCCCTACGCGACGGCGGCGAAAGAGGCCGGTCTGAACATCATCACCTGGACGCTGGAACGCTCCGGCCCGCTCACCTCGGGTGGCGGATGGTATTTCCAGTCGGTTGAGGGCACGATCGACACCGATGCCGACTATTTCACGCTTCTGCACGCCCTGCATGAAAAAGTCGGGATCGAAGGCATCTTCAGCGACTGGCCCGCGACCACGACCTACTACGCCAATTGCATGGGTCTGGACTGACCCGGCCCGCCGTGTTGCCGGTCCCCGGACCGGCGACACGGCGGTGCGCGCCCAAGGGCGCGCGCCGGTTTCGTGTGATTGGGGGCGCTGCCCCCGAACCCCCGGGATATTTGACAACAGAAGAAGACGGGCAGGGCCGCAGCCCCGCCCCGAACACCGGGCAAGCCGGTCTTCTCCTGTTGCGGCCATCGGCGTCCCCGCCTGTTCCGCCCGGCCAGGATAGGCGGGCCGGGTTAACAAGAGGTTGCTTCTTCTGTTCGGAAATATCCCGGGGGTGAATTGGCCGCAGGCCAAGAGGGGGCAGCGCCCCCTTACAACAGCCCATCGCGCAGCATCCGGTATTCGCGCATCCTTTCGGCGTGCCGCTGTTCCAGGAATTCCTCGCGGTTCTTCTCGACCTCTTCCAGCGCGTGCAGGTCCCTGACGCTGACCAGCGCCGCCACGGGGCGGCCGTGGCGTGTCAGGACCAGCCGGTCCGAGGTGGCAAGGTGGTGGTCCAGCCAGGGCCGAAGCTCGGCCCTGAACCGGCCCAGGGGGCATTCGATGAACATCCGCGCTCTCCATCCGTTCGGGACGGTGCAGGATCGCGGCAAAGGGTTAACGGCGGGTCATCGCATCGCGCGGTCGGGCCGGTGTCGGGCGTTTCGTACAAAATTTCCGGCGGCGGGGCCGGGTTTGGTACGAAAGCCGGGTCCGAATGTGTCGTTTCGTACGAAATCAGGCGCCGCGCACCGTCTCGCGCACCGTGTCGATCATCAGCTGCACGTTGTCGGGGTCCGCGTCCGGCGTGATCCCGTGCCCCAGGTTGAAGATATGCGGCCCGCCGCGCAGCGCCTCGACGATACGCCGGGTGTCGCGCACCAGCGCCTCGCCGCCCGTAACCATATGTTTCGACGACAGGTTTCCCTGCACGCAGCCCGCGGGCTGGACATGCTCGGCGATCCATTCAGGGCTGACCGAATCGTCCAGCGCCACGCAGTCGGCGCCGGTTTTCTCGTGGAATCCGATATACTTGTCGCCCGCCTCGCGCGGGAAGGCGATCACGGGAATGCCGGGGTGGCGCGCCTTCAGTTCGGCGATGATGCGCTTGGCCGGGGCGATCGCGTAGGTATCGAAATCTTCACCTTTCAGCGATCCCGCCCAGCTGTCGAACAGCTTGACGCAGTCCGCCCCGGCCTCGATTTGGGCCGAGAGGTATTCGATCGTGGCCTCGGTCAGCCGGGTCATCAGCGCGTCGAAAACCTCCTTGTTTTCAGCCTTGAGCGCGTGGGCCGGGCCCTGGTCGGGGGTGCCCTTTCCGGCGATCATGTAGGTCGCCACCGTCCACGGCGCCCCGGCGAATCCGATCAGCGTTGTCTCGGCGGGCAGGGCCTGCGACAGGTTGCGCACGGTCTGGTAGATCGGATTTAGCGTTTCGTGAATTTCGCCCGCCGGTTTCAGTGCGTCGAACCCGCCCCGGTCGGTGATGGTGGACAGCCGCGGCCCTTCCCCGGTCACAAACCAGAGATCCGCCCCGAGCGCCTGCGGCACAAGCAGGATGTCGGCGAACAGGATCGCCGCGTCGAACCCGTAGCGGCGGATCGGCTGGAGGGTCACCTCGGTCGCCAAGTCACTGTTATAGCACAAGGAAAGGAAGTCGCCCGCCTCGGCCCGCGTGGCGCGGTATTCCGGCAGGTAGCGCCCCGCCTGCCGCATCATCCAGATCGGCGGCGTCTCCAGCGTCTCGCCTGCCAGGGCCCTCAGTATCGTCTTTCGCGCAGCCATCGTCACCCTCCGTTTGGCATGGTGGTCACCCCCCGGCGACACAATGTCAAGCACCCTGCGCTTGTCAGGCGCGGGTTACATGTCTAGACCACCGCCATGACACGCGATTTGCCGACCCCCGACAGCCCGTTGAAGCTGGGCACCCGTGGCTCCCTGCTGGCGCTGGCGCAGGCGCACGAGACCCGCGACCGCCTTGCCGCCGCCTTCGACCTTCCCCAGGACGCGTTCGAGATCGTCGTCATCAAGACGACCGGAGACCGCATCACCGACCGTCCCCTGAAAGAGATCGGCGGCAAGGGCCTGTTCACCCGCGAGATCGAAGAGGCGATGCTGGCGGGCGAGATCGACATCGCGATCCATTCGATGAAGGACATGCCCGTTCTGCAGCCCGATGGGCTGGTGCTGGATACCTACCTCCCGCGCGAGGACGTGCGCGACGCTTTCGTGTCGCCCCACGCCTCGGGACTTGGCGAACTGGAAGAGGGCGCCAAGGTCGGCACCTCGTCGCTGCGCCGCCGGGCGCAGGTGTTGGTGGCCTATCCGCATCTCGAGGTGGTCGAGTTCCGCGGCAACGTGCAGACTAGGCTGCGGAAACTGGATGAAGGCGTCGCGGCCTGCACCTTCCTGGCCATGGCCGGGCTGAACCGGCTGGGCCGTGCCGATGTGGCCACCGCGGCGATCCCGCCCGAGGTGATGCTGCCCGCCGTCGCGCAGGGCGCCATCGGCATAGAGCGTCGTGCCGATGACACGCGCGTGGCCGAGATGCTGGCCGCGATCCATGACGAGCAGACGGGGCAGCGGCTGGCCGCCGAACGTGCGTTCCTCGCCGCGCTGGACGGGTCATGCGAGACCCCGATCGCCGGTCTGGCCGAGCTTGACGGCGGAACCCTGCGCCTGCGCGGCGAGGTGTTGCGCCCCGATGGCAGCGAGGCGATCAGCGACGACCGGACCGCCCCGATCGAGGACGGCGCGGCCCTGGGGCATGAGATGGGCACCAAGATGCTGGAACGCGCCGGACCGGGCTTTTTCGACTGGCGCGGCTGATCTAGCCGGTCTCGGGCAGCACCTTGCCGGGGTTCATGATACCATTAGGATCCAGCGCCGTCTTGATCGCGCGCATCGCCCTCAGCGCGGCGGGGTCCTTGTAACGCGCGATCGCGGGTTTCTTGGCCAGTCCGACGCCATGCTCGGCCGAAACGGTACCCCCCAGCTTGACCGCCTCTTCGTCCACCGCTGCCTTGACGGCCTTCTGAACGGCGGGATCCTGGCTCGAGGGCCAGCCGGCGAAATGCAGGTTGCCGTCGCCCAGATGGGCCACGCAGATCGGCACGAGGCCCGGGTCGATCTCAAGCGCGCGGGCGGTCACGTTTTCCACCAGCTCCTGCATCCGGTCCAGCGGCACCGCCACGTCATTGTCCACCACGTTGGGTTTCAGCCTGGCCACCTCGGCCGAGGCTTCGCGCCGCGCCCACATCTCACGGCGTTGCGCCTCGGACTGGGCCACGACCGCATCCAGCAACGCGCCCTCCTCGAAGAGCCGTTCCAGCGCGGCTTCCAGGTGGTCGGTGACGGGCACCGTCCCATCCGGGCCCGGCGCGGAATCGCGCGGGGCAAGGGCGCCGACCTCCACCAGGATGTTCACGTCATGCCGCGCCTCGAACGGCGCGCGCGCCTCGGGGAAACGTTCAAGATAGGCATCCATGAACAGACCCGGCATGAATTCGAAGGCTTCGACCGCGCCGCCGGTTTCCTCCTGCAGGCGGTTGAGCAGCCGCAGCCCGTCATTGAGCGACGGCACGGCCACCGTCGCCGTGGCATAGGCACGGGGCTTCGGGTGCAGCTTGAGCACGGCCGCGGTGATCACGCCGAGCGTGCCTTCCGCCCCGATCAACAGGTCGCGCAGGTCGTAGCCCGAATTGTCCTTGTGCAACTCGCTCATCAGATCGACGATCTCGCCGGTGGGCAGGACCGCTTCGATCCCCAGGCACAGATGCCGCGCGCTGCCATAACGCAGCACGTTCGATCCGCCCGCATTGGTGGACAGCGCGCCGCCGATCATGGCTGACCCGCGCGCGCCGAAGAACAGTGGAAAGATCAGGCCGTGCTCCTCGGCGGCGTCGTGGATGCGCGCAAGGATTGCACCGGCCTCGACCACGGCAATCCGGGCGTCGGGCTTGATCTCGCGAATGGCCGACATCCGGTCCAGCGACAGCATGATCGCGCCCTCGGCCGTGCTGCCTTCGACCAGCCCGGTGTTGCCCGAGACCGGCACGATCGGCGTGCCCGTCCGGTTGGCCAGCTTCACGATCTCGGCCACTTCGGCGGTCGAGCCGGGCCGCGCCACGGCCAATGGCGTCCAGCGGGCATGGCCCGTCCATTCCTGCGACCATGGCGCGGCATCCGCGCCGGTCGCCACGTTGGCCGCCCCGATGGTGTCGGTCAGGGCCTGAAGGATCCTGTCTTGCGCGTCTGTCGTCATGGCGGCGAGGATGCGCCAGCCATCTGACGGATACAAGGCGGGAATGGACGGCGGCGGCGGGTGCTCTATTTATGGCAAAGGATCGGAGGAAAGGATGACGCCCATGTTGGCCCCGTTTCGCCGTTGGCTGGCCGTGATGGCCTGTAGCCTCGCCCTGATCGGCACGCCTGCTATCGCGGCGCCCGGCGAGTTCACCTTCGAGTCGATCGACGGCGGCACGCTGTCCCTGTCGGATTGGCAGGGGCGCCCCGTTCTGGTGGTCAATACCGCCTCGCGCTGCGGGTTCACCCCGCAATATGACGGGCTTCAGGCGCTTTACGATCGCTACCGCGACCGCGGGCTGGTGGTGCTGGCCGTGCCCTCGCAGGATTTCCGGCAAGAGCTTTCTAGCGACGCTGAAGTCGCCGAATTCTGCGAGGTCAATTTCGGCCTCGATCTGCCGATGACAACGATCACCCATGTGCGCGGCGACAAGGCGCACCCGTTCTACCAATGGGTCGCCCGCTCTGCCGGGTTCACGCCGGCATGGAATTTCAACAAGATCCTGATCGGTCCGAAAGGCGAGGTCGTGCAGACCTACGGCTCGGCCGTCAAACCAGAATCCGCCGCCATCACCGGCCGGATCGACGCACTTTTGCCCGGCGGTTGAGCGCCCCGCGAAAATCCGATTTTTCGCCTTGACGCATCGCGTGGCCTGTCATACCAACCGCTTCGGCTCGGCGGAGTAGCTCAGTTGGTTAGAGCAGTGGAATCATAATCCATGTGTCGGGGGTTCAAGTCCCTCCTCCGCTACCAGAATTTCCGCGAAACCGGTCCTTTTCGCGCAAGAACAGGGCACATCGGCCCTTCTTGCGGCAGTTTCCCGGCTCTATCCAAGGGTTTTATCCATCGTGGACCCCGCTGTTGGTCTCAGCCATTCGGCGTGCCATAGTCGCCGGGTATGGCCTTTGGAAACCCGGTGCGGGGCGCATATGGCGAGCAAGCCACCCATGATACGCCAGACAGTGCAGGGCGCATGACAACGCGTGCGCAGCCCTCCCAAAGATCGAGCCATCGCCACGAACGGACCGCCGAACCGCTGGACCGGTCATGCCGCACGGTCTCCGGGCGCCCGGAGATAATCTGCGACACGCGCGCCACGCTCACACCCTTCTGCCAGATCGACAAAGCACAGGGTCGCCCATGAGCCAGCAATCGAACGCGCCGCAACAGGACGTCGAGGCGATGCCGCACCCCGCCCGGTCCTGCCCCAGACCCGAGGCCTGGCACGCCCTCACCGCCTCCGAGGTCATCGACGCGCTTGGCGGGGACGAGGACGGGCTGACCGCTCAACAGGCCCGCGAGCGCCAAGCATTGCACGGGCCAAACCGCCTGCCAACGCCGCCGCAACGCAGCCCGGTCCTCCGGTTCCTGTCGCATTTCAACAACGTGCTGATCTACGTGCTCATCGCGTCCGCCTGTGTGACCGCGATGTTGCAACACTGGGTCGATACCGGCGTGATCCTTGCCGTGGTGATCGTGAACGCGGTGATCGGTTACATGCAGGAGGGCCGCGCCGAACAGGCGATGCAGGCAATCCGGGGGATGCTCGCACCGCGCGCGGCGGTGCTGCGCGATGGCCGCAGGATCAGCGTCGATGCGGCCGATCTGGTGCCGGGAGACATCGTGCTGGTCGAGGCGGGGGATCGCGTGCCCGCCGATCTGCGGCTGATCGCGGCGCGCGGCCTGAAGGCCGAGGAAGCGGTCCTGACCGGGGAATCAGTCCCGGTGGACAAGGCACCCGCCCCGGTGGCCGAGGAGGCCGCGTTGGGTGACCGGACGCCGATGCTGTTTTCCGGCACGATGGTGGCCAAGGGCACCGGGCGCGGCGTGGTCACCGCGACGGGCGCCGGCACGCAGATCGGCCGGATCAGCGGCATGATCGGCCGGGTGGCGGCGCTCACCACCCCGCTGGTGACCCAGATGGACCGGTTCGCGCGCTGGCTGACCGTCTTCATCCTGATCGTCGCCGGCACGCTGCTGGCCTATGGCTACTTCGTCGGGCAGATGCCGTTTTCGGATCTTTTCATGGCCGTGGTCGGGCTGTCGGTCGCCGCGATCCCCGAGGGCTTGCCCGCGGTGCTGACGATCACGCTGGCCGTGGGCGTGCAGGCCATGGCACGGCGCAACGCCATCGTGCGCCGCCTGCCGGCGATCGAGACGCTGGGCTCGGTCTCGGTGATCTGCTCCGACAAGACCGGCACCCTGACCCGGAACGAGATGATGGCCGCCGCACTGGCCACGGCCGGCCGGGTGTATTCCGTCGAAGGTGACGGCTATGCCCCCGAAGGCGCGGTCTCCCGGCGCGATGCGGACAGTGATTCAGCCGATCAGGCGCTTCTGCTGGATGTTGCGCGGGCGGCCGGGCTGTGCAACGATGCGGTGCTGCGCGCGCAAGAGGCCGGCTGGCGGGCCGAAGGCGATCCGATGGAGGGCGCGTTGATGGCGCTTGCGGGCAAGATCACGGGCGAGGGCGCCACGCCCTTTGGCCAGTGGGCCCGGCGTGATGCGATCCCCTTCGACGCGGCCCATCGTTACATGGCCACCTTGCACCACGACCCCGAGGGGCAGGCCCGCATCCACGTGAAGGGGGCCCCGGAAACCGTGCTGGCCCTTTGCGCCGACCAGAGGGGCGCACAGGGTCGAACAGATCCGCTCGATGCGGAGTATTGGGGCCAAATGGTCGAAGAGCTTGCCTCCGAGGGCCAACGGGTGATCGCCGTTGCCTCCCGGCCCGTGGCACAGGGCCAGAACACATTGGAGACAGCGGACATCGACGGGCGGTTGACGCTGATCGGCCTGATCGGCCTGATCGACCCGCCGCGCCCCGAGGCGATCGACGCGGTGGCCGAGTGTCGCAACGCGGGGATCCGGGTGAAGATGATCACCGGCGACCACGCCGCCACTGCCCGCGCGATCGCCGCCCGGATCGGGCTGAGGAACCACGAGCAGGTCATCACCGGCGCCGATCTCGACGTCATGGACGACGCCGCGCTGGCCGAGGCGGCGGCGAGGACGGACATCTTCGCGCGCACATCGCCCGAACACAAGCTGCGCCTCGTCACCGCGTTGCAAGCGCGCGGCTGGACCGTGGCCATGACCGGCGACGGCGTGAACGACGCGCCCGCGCTCAAGCGCGCCGATGCCGGAATCGCGATGGGGCAGAAGGGCAGCGAAGCCGCCAAGGAAGCCGCCGATTTCGTTCTGGCCGACGACAATTTCGCCTCCATCGCCGCCGCCGTGCGCGAGGGGCGCAGGGTGTACGATAACATCACCAAGGTCATCAGCTGGACGCTGCCCACCAATGCCGGCGAGGCGTTGATCATCGTCGCGGCGCTTTTCGGGGGGATGGCGTTGCCGATCACCCCGGTTCAGATCCTCTGGATCAACCTCGTCACCGCGATCACGCTGGGGCTGGCCTTCGCCTTCGAGCCGGCCGAGAGCGGGACGATGCGCCGCCCGCCGCGCCCGCGTGACGCGCCGCTGCTGACCGGGGCCCTTGTCTGGCATATCGTTCTGGTCTCCACCCTGTTCATGACGGCGGTTTTCGGGATGTATTTCTACGCGGTCGAGCGCGGCTATCCCCTGCCGCTGGCGCAGACCATCGCGATGAACACGCTGGTGGTGCTCGAGATCTTCCACCTGTTTTTCATCCGAAACATTCACGGCACGTCGCTCACCTGGGCCGCGGCAAAGGGCACG
>JAASSQ010000264.1 GCA_021767845.1 Roseovarius sp.
CTGTTAATCAATTGGTCGCAGGTTCGATCCCTGCCGCCGGAGCCAAAATCCCCAGATAGTCCAGTCGCTACCGGCTCAGGCTGGCGCTTTCGTCAGTGGCAATCGCGACAACCGTGGCGTCACCCGGTCAGCCAGGAACGGAAGGTCTCGATCTCGTCGCGCCCGGCGGCCTTGTCGCGCAAGACGAGATAGTAGGCCTCGCGGATCGGCAGGCAATGATCGAAGGGCGACACCAGGCTGCCGCGCTCCAGGAACTGTTGCGAGAAACTCTTGTGGATCAGCGCCGAGCCGAACCCGGCGGCAACCGACTGAAGCGCGATCAGGGAGGAATCGGCCTTCAGCCAGATCGGCGGCTCGGGGCACTCCAGGTCGAACTGGTCCGAGAAACGGCGCCACTCGATTTCCGAGCCGAGAACCGGGACAACCCCGGCCTCGAGCACCTGCCGGGGTGTTGGGGCCGGACCGATCCTGCGAAGGTGGTCGGGGTGACAGACGAGGGTTGCCACCTCGTCCCCGAGCTTGCAGATATCCGCTTCGGCCCAGTGGCCCGTGCCGAAGCGGATGTCGGCATCTATCGTCTCGTGGTCCATGCGGTCGGACCAGACCGCGGTTGACAGGGCAACCTCGATATCGGGATGCAGGTCGTGAAAGGCTTTCAGGCGCGGCGCCAGAACAAGGGTCGCATAGGTGATCGAGGCACGGATGCGTATCTTGCGCTTGCGCCGCACGTTGAACAGGCTGTCGGTCGCGCTTTGCATCTCGGAGAAGGACTTGCGCACAGGCACCGCATAGGCCTGCCCCATGTCGGTCAGCACGACACCGCGCGGCAGGCGGCGGAACAGCGCTGTACCGAGGTGCTGTTCCAGCAGGCGGATCTGCTGGCTGACCGCTGCAGGCGTCAGGTTCAGTTCCATCGCGGCATCCGAAAAGCTGCTGTGGCGGGCCGCGGCCTCGAACGCCCTGAGCCATGTCACGTGCGGCAGTCGCATGCGGGTCCCTCGAAAATGTCGCGCGGGCGGCGCGTGCCTTTCTGTCAGATTACACCGACCGGGGGCAGTCCGCAGCCACCAAATCGAACGGGCCGTATGACCCAAGATCGGCCGATTGTCACCCCGGTGACTGGCTGCGCACGGGCCGCGCGACTGACCGGCGACAGCCGCGACCCTGCTTTGGGGATCAGGGCAGCCGCTGCCTGGGGCGGACGAAGGTGGGCAAAGCGGGCGCATGGTGTCGCACAGGCCGTCACCGCCCCATGCGCGGCACGCGTTTCGACAAGAGCCAATGCCGAAGGTAGGCGGCCGGCCGGCGCAAAGAACCGGCCGACCGGGGTCGCGTGTCACTTGACGGGCAGCTTCGCGGGCGATGCCGCGGGGCGCCTCAGGCGCGCTGCAATTCGTCCTGCGGACCGATCAGCCCATCGAATCCCTGCTTGGCCAGCACGCGATAGGTGCTGTAGAGCGCCCCGCGGTCGGTGTAGCAGCCGCGCAGGTGACGCTTGCCGCTATCGGCAACATAGCCTTCGCGCCCATGCACGATGCGGTGATTGTCAAAGATCACGCAATTGCCCGCCTCCGAGCGGAACCGCACGAGGAAACGTTCTTCCTGCATCATCTTCAAGAATTTGATGAACGCCGGGTAGTAGCGGTCCAGAAGATCTTGCGGCAGGTCCATCGCGTCCTGCAGATGCTGCGAGATCGTCACCCCGGTCACCCGCCCCTCGGGATCGGTTTCGATGACGCGCTGATGGGCGCGGTAATCCCAATTGTCGTGGCGATAGAAGAACGGGATCTCGTAGTCGGCCAGCAGGTGGAACGCTTCGGGATCTTCCTCGCGCAGGGCTTCGGCCACCGCCGCCCCATCGAGGAACAGCGAAAAGCCGCCCTCGACCGTGTTTTCCAGGCAATGCAGAAACTGCACACCCGGCGCGGCCTCTTCGCCGGGCAGATCGGTATGCATCTCGAGCGGGCCCGCGGTAAAGGCCAGGTTGGTCGGCTCGATCTCGACGCGCACATCGAAAAACAGCCCCTCGGCTGACGGCGTGATCGGTCCGATCGCGTTGACAAGGCGCGGCAGGCTGTCGGTGTCGCTGTCCATGCCGGTGACGATGGCGATCCCGTCCTCGATCAGGGCGCGGGTCAGCTGGGCGCGCGAGGCCTGGTCGTTCAGCACCGCCTGTTGCGGCACCCGCACGAAGCTGGCGACGCGATCAGCATACCAAAGGTTGCGCGGCAGGTCGGCCGGATCGTCGGCGCGGCCGCGCGTGGCGAGGGTTTCCAGCAGGTCGAGGGGGATGCGGCTGACCTGGGATTCGGTCTGCCAATCCACCACGAGCGCGTCATCCTCGATATGCGCCGCGCCCGCACGAGGCAGGACGGGCAGCGAGGCGACATCGAAAATGCGCTCGCGCGTCTGCGGGTCGATGCAGCTCGGGCAGGCATCGCGCAGCCAGCAGTAGTTGAAATAGGTCTCGCCCGCGGCAAGCGGAACGAAAAGGCCGGTGTCGGTCAGGGTGATCTTGCTCATGGTCGCACTCTCTGGCTTCACTGTCATGTGGCGTAATCCGAGGTTTCGTGATCGAGTATCCGGCGGATCGCGGTCAGGTGAGCGTCGGCCTGTCCGGGGTAGTCCTCCAGCTCTCGCGCGGTCTTTTCCGCGATCTCGTCGGGGATCCGGCGCAGGGGCTGGCCGGTCTGCAGCGCGCGGATATAGGTCTCGGCGGCGCGTTCGAAGTAATACAGGCGGTTGAAGGCATCGCCCACGCCGTCGCCCAGCACCAGAACGCCGTGATTGCCCATGACCATCACCTGGTTGCGCGGGTCGGTCAGCATCGCGGCGCAGCGCGCGCCCTCGTCCTCGAAGGCCAGCCCGCCGAACCGATCGTCCACGACGACGCGGTTGTAGAAGGTTGCCGTGTTCTGGTCGATCGGCGGCAGGGTGCTGTCGGCCAGCGAGGCCAGCACGGTGGCAAAGATCGAATGCGTATGCATCACGCACCGCGCGTGCGGGCAATGCCGGTGGATGGCCCCGTGCAGCTCCCATGCCGTCAGGTCCGGGGCATCGGGCCGGTTCAGCGTGTCGGGATCGTTGGCGTCCAGCAACAATAGCTCGGACGCGCGAATGCGCGAGAAATGCGCCTGATTGGGGTTGATGAGGAACCGTGTGCCGTCCTCGTTCACCGCCAGGCTGAAGTGATTGGCCACCGCCTCGTGCAGGTTCAGGCGCGCAGCCCACCGGAAAGCCGCAGCCAAGTCACTACGCTCTTGCCAATGGGTCATGTTCGGGGTCTGGTCGAGGCTCATGGCGCTCACTCCGCCGCCACGGGGCCCGCGCGCCCCGGCGGAAAGACCTCGTAACCCGGTTCTTCGGGTTCATCGTCGACCAGTTCGGCGGGGAAACCATCGGCCAGGATCGACAGGCCCGTCGCGTCCTCGAGGCGGCGGATGATGTCATCGGTCCTGGCGCGCTCGCCATAGCGGGCCTGACCGTCCTTCATGATGTCGATGATCATCGGGGACAGATCCAGCGGCACGTCGGCGCGCTCGGCGATGGTCTGGAACAGGCCCAGATCCTTCAGGATCAGGTCCATCGTGAAGCTCACGTCCCGCGACCCGTTCAGGATCAACTGGCTTTCGGTCTCGTGCACGAAGCTGGTCCCCGACGAGATCTTCATCGCCTCGTAGGTGGTGGCCAAATCCATGCCGGCGGCCTTCATCGTCGCCAGCGCCTCGCAGCAGGTCAGCAGGTTCGCCGTGGCAAGGTAGTTGGTCATCACCTTGAGGGTCGAGGCCGTGCCGACCGCGCCGGTATGCAGCACCCGGCGGCCCAGACAGGTCAGCAGCGGCAAAACCTTGTCGAAGGTCTCCCGGTCGCCGCCCGCGAAGATCGAGATATTGCCGGTATCCGCCCGGTGGCAGCCCCCGGAAACCGGGCAATCGACGGCCGTGCCGCCCATGTCTTCGACCAGGGCGGCAAGGCGGCGAATCTCGGCCTCGTCCGTGGTGGACATTTCAAGCCAGGTCTTGCCCGGTCCGACCTCGGGCAGCATCGCCTCCACGACGAGGGCCGATGCGGCGGGCGACGGCAGGCAGGTGATGACCACGTCGCAGTCGCGCA
>JAASSQ010000265.1 GCA_021767845.1 Roseovarius sp.
AGGTAAAGCCCGGTGATCGCCGTGCGCGCCGTCGGGCGCTTGAACGCCGCCAGCATCCCCTGCGGGCTCTGCCCGTAAAGGGATCCGAGAGAGGCCGGAAACAGGCTGTCGAACCCCTGCGGCGTGGTCAGGGCCGCCGCCTTCGGTATCGGATCGAAGCTCAGCCCGAAGCGGGTCAGGGTCTGGAAGGTGCGTGTCCGGCATGTGGCGAACTCCTCGGTGCGGGGCGTGGCCGGGTCGAGCGGCGGGGCATTGGCGATGATCTCGAACCGTTCGGGCGCCGGGGGCGGACCGGGCTGGCCGCGATCCTGCGCGCAGATGTAAAGCGTCGGGTCGGTGCAAAGCCTCCCGGCATCCAGCGCGTCGAATTCCGCTTTGGGATCGGCGCGGAAAAAGACGTTGTGATGGGCCAGCTCGGGGCCACTGGGCTTGGCGGCAAAGGCCCAGACCTGCGCCGACAGGCTACGCGCGCTGTGCGCCGTTTGCGGCGCGACATCGGCGCAGGCCGGGCCAAGCGCGCCGGTGGCAAGGGCGCGCGGATCGCCGTTGAAAAGCACCGTTCCGGCCGGAAGACGCGTGCCATCGGACAGGATCACGGCGCTGACAGCGCCGTCCCGTGTTTCGATGCGCGCCACGTGGCTGTTGAAGGAAAACGTGGCCCCGCGCGCGCAGGCGAGGTCGTGCAGGGCGCGGGCCACGCTATGCATCCCGCCTTGCACCGCCCAGACGCCCGCAGCCTCCGCCTGCCAGATCAGGGCCAGGAGCGCGGGCACACGATAGGGGGAGCCGCCGACATAGGTGGCATAGCGGCCGAAAAGCTGGGCCAGTCGCGGATCGTCGAAGCTGCGCCGCAGAAGGGTGGCCAGCGACGACAGAGGGGCCATCGAATGGATCAGTCCGGGGTGCCGAAGGACATGCGCCGCAAGGCCGGGTAGTGACGGAGCAGGCGCACGCATGACGGGGCCGTCGAAGCCGTTAAACAGCTTGCGCGCGCGGGTCGAAAAGGCGCGGAACTGGGCCTCGGACCGCGCACCGGCAAAGGCGCGGATCGCCGCGGCGCTGTCGTCTTCGGTGTCGAACAGATCGAGTTGGCTGCCATCCGGCCAGAAGTGCCGGGCCAGGATACGTTGCCGGATCAGGGTGACGTGATCCTCCAGCGCCTCGCCCATCTCGGCGAACAACGCGTCAAAGACCGCCCGCATGGTCAGGACGGTGGGGCCGGCATCCACCGGCCCGGCCTCGGAGGGCACGCAGCGCATCTTTCCGCCAGGCGCCGCGTGACGGTCGAAGACCAGAACGGGCAGCCCCTGGTGGGCCAGCCGCGCGGCTGCGGCAAGCCCGCCGATCCCGGCACCGATGACGATGACGCGTTCTTTCTGGGGCAGGGCTCGCTGGGTCGGCTGCATGGGGAATTGTTGACTCGGACAGCAAAACTGTCCAGTATAATTTACATATAGTGTGTCTGAAAAGAGTTACGCAAGCAGAGAGGAGGCGGCGATGCCAGTTACCGGGCGGATCGAAGCGGCGGTTTCCCGCGCGATATCGCTGGCGCAGGGCGGCACGCCGCCAAGCCAGCTTGCCGCGGCGCTGGATTACGCCACGGCGCCGGGCGGTGCGCGCATCCGGCCCACGATCCTCTTGTCGGTGGCGCGGGCCTGCGGGGATGACCGGCCCGACCTGTCGGACGCGGCTGCAACCGCGCTTGAACTGATCCATTGTGCCAGCCTCGTGCATGATGATCTGCCCTGTTTCGACGATGCCGACATCCGGCGCGGCAAGCCTTCGGTGCACCGTGCCTTTTCCGAACCATTGGCCGTTCTGGCCGGGGACAGCCTGATCGTGCTGGCCTTCGACGTGTTGGCGCGCAAGATCGCCACCGACCCGGCACGCTGCGCGCCGTTGTTGCGGGCCTTGGCGCAGCGCACCGGGATGCCGGGGGGCATCTGTGCCGGGCAGGGCTGGGAAAGCGAGCCAGAGGTCGATCTGGCGGCCTATCATCGTTCGAAAACCGGGGCCTTGTTCGTTGCCGCGACCGAGATGGGTGCGATTTCCGCAGGCCACGACCCCGAGAACTGGCGCGACCTGGGGGCGCTGATCGGCGAGGCGTTCCAGGTGGCCGATGATTTGCGCGACGCGCTTCTGGATGCCGAGGCGCTTGGCAAGCCGGTGGGGCAGGACGTTTTGCACGACCGGCCGAACGCCGTGGCGGAGCTGGGGGCCGAGGGGGCGAAAAAGCGCCTGTCCGACATTCTGGCCGGGGCGATCGCGTCGATCCCCTCGTGCCCCGGCGAGGCCGATCTTGCGCGGATGGTGCGGCGAACGGCCGAGCGTATCGTGCCTGCCGTGCCGGCCGCCAGCCGGGCCTGAGCCCTTGGCGGCGCAGGATCCCCCGGTCCGTCGCGGTCTCGATCCCCTGCGCTGGTTCAACCGGGTGATCGCCCGCCCCGATGTGCAGCGGCTGGCCGCGCGCCTGCCCGTCGTCGGGGGTGTGGCGCGGCGCGACGGGGCCGAGATTTTCGACATGGTTCAGGGCTTCGTGCGCTCGCAGGTGTTGTCCGCGCTGATCGAGTTGCGGGTGTTGCATCGGCTGATGGACGGCCCGCTGGATGCAGGCGTCTTGGCGGCAGGCACGGGTATCGCGCCGGCGCGCATGGAAATCCTGATGCAGGCCGGTGCGGCAATGGGGCTGCTTGGCCGTCGCCGCGACGGGCGGTTTCGCCTGTCGCGCAAGGGGGCCGCGCTGCTTGGTGTGCCGGGGCTGGAGGCGATGATCCGGCATCATCACGTCTTCTACCGCGATATGGCCGACCCGGTCGGGCTGCTGCGCGGCGAGGGCGAGGGCGGGCTGGCGCGGTTCTGGCCTTATGTTCTTTGCGCGCAGGGCGACATCAGCGATGAGGATGCCGCGCGCTACTCCGACCTGATGGCGCAATCGCAAGAGCTTGTCGCGCAGGACACGTTGCGGATGGTCCCGCTGCGCGGGGTGCGCTGTTTGATGGATGTGGGTGGCGGCTCGGGCGTCTTCGCGGATCATGTGGCGCGCAAGTATCGCGACATCGAGCTGCGTGTATTCGATCTGCCCGAGGTCGTGCCGCGGGCCGAGCGGCTTCTGGCGCGCGATGGGCTGGCGGACCGTGTGGCCTGCGTTGGCGGGTCGTTCCGCACCGGCGCGGTGCCGACCGGGGCGGATGCGATCTCGCTCATTCGGGTGCTCTACGACCATGACGACGGCACGGTGTCGGATCTTCTGGGCAAGGTTTTCGCGGCGCTGCCGCCGGGCGGGCGGCTGATCGTGTCCGAGCCGATGTCGGGCGGGGCAAGGCCCGATCCGGTGGGGGATGTCTATTTCGCGTTCTACACGATGGCGATGGGAACCGGCCGGGTGCGCTCGGCGGCGCGGATCGCCGGGATGTGCCGGGCCGCGGGATTCCAGGACCTGCGCATCCCGCGCGCGCCAAGGCCCTACGTGACCAGCGCCCTGTCCTGCGTCAAGCCATCGTAACACGCGCATTGACGCATATGTGTAAACAAAACTTGACACACAATGATGTGACTTTAGACTTACATATGCGGCCCGAACGTATGCACTGAGTCTTTCGACCGGCGAACGGGCCATGGTGGAGGTCTGCATGCAAGCCCGCGCTGTCTTCCTGAACGGTCCCGAGGATCTGCATCTCGAACCCTTGGCGCTGAATGCGCCGGGTGCGGGGGATCTGGTGGTTGACATCGCGCATTCCGGGATCTCCACGGGAACCGAAAAACTGTTCTGGTCGGGGCGGATGCCGCCCTTTCCCGGCATGGGCTATCCGCTGGTGCCCGGCTACGAGGCATCCGGCGAAGTGGTCGAGGCCGCGCCGGACACCGGGTTCCGCCCCGGGGACACCGTATTCGTGCCGGGTGCAGATTGTTTTGACAGAGCGTACGGTCTTTTCGGCGGCGCGGCATCGCGGCTGGTGACGAAGGCCGAGCGCGTCACGCGAATCGATCCCGCCCTGGGGCCGCAGGGTGCGCTGCTGGCGCTGGCTGCCACGGCGCGGCACGCCATGGCGGGGCTGGACAAGGCCGTGCCCGACCTGATCGTGGGGCACGGGGTGCTGGGCCG
>JAASSQ010000266.1 GCA_021767845.1 Roseovarius sp.
CTCGGCGCTGCTCGCGCAGGACATGGCGCGCGCGGCCGGGGGTAGGTTCCTGCTGCGCATCGACGACCTGGACCAGGCCCGCTCCAAACCCGAATGGGAGGCGCGGATCTACGACGACCTCGCCTGGCTGGGCCTCACCTGGCCCACCCCCGTCCTGCGCCAGTCCGATCGCCTGCCGATCTACCGCGCAGCCCTTGAAACGCTTTGGGATCAAGGGCTTCTCTATCCTTGTTCATGTTCGCGCGCCGACATCCGCGCCGCCGCCTCCGCCCCGCAGGAAGGCGCACCGCTGCATGGCCCCGACGGGATCGTCTATCCCGGCACCTGCCGCCCCGAAACACCCCCCGACGGCCCGATGCCCGACCAACCGCTCCGCCTCGACATGGCCCGCGCGCTGGCCCGGCTCGACGCGCCGCTTTCCTTCACCGAAACCGGCACCGGGCCGGACGGGGAAACCGGCCAGATCACGCCGCGGGGCATGATCGCCCATGTGGGCGACGTGGCGCTGGCCCGCCCCGGCCTCGGCGCCTCCTATCACCTCTCGGTGGTGCTCGATGACGCCGAGCAGACCATCACCCACGTGATCCGCGGTCAGGATCTCTTTTCCGCTACCCAGATCCATGTCCTGCTGCAACGGCTCCTCGGCCTGCCCACGCCGATCTATCACCACCACCGGCTGATCCGGGACGAGGCGGGCAAGCGGCTGGCCAAGCGCGACGACGCGCGCGCCATCGCCACGTATCGCGCCGAGGGCCACAGCCCGCAGGACATCCGCGCGCTGCTGGGGCTGTCTTCTTGGTGACAATACCCTCCGGGGGTGTGGGGGTGGAAAACCCCCACCGGCGCCTCACTCGGCCATCGGCGCCATGATCTCGGTCTCCTCGCCATCGCGCACCGCCGTGTAGAAACAGCTCCGCCGGTTGGTATGACACGCCGGCCCCGTCTGCCGGATCAGCACCAGCAGGCAATCGCGGTCGCAATCGACACGCAGCTCGATCAGTTCCTGAACATGCCCCGAGGTCTCGCCCTTCACCCAAAAACTCTGCCGCGACCGGCTCCAATAGGTCACGCGACCCGTCTCCAGCGTGCGCGCCACGGCCTCGGCATTCATCCACGCCATCATCAATACCTCGCCGGTTTCGGCCTCCTGCGCGATGGCCGGGATCAGGCCCCGGTCGTCATAGCTCAGCGTGGCTGGATCGAATGTCATGGCGAAAACCTTTTGCATCTGCGGTCAGGTTTTCTATCTATGGACTCAAGCACGGAAGGAAAAGCCATGAGCGGCGACACCGATCTCATCAAACTCTATTCGGCCCGGATCCTGGAACTGGCCGCCGACATCCCGCATCACGGCCGGCTCGACAGCCCCGAGGCCAGCGTCAAGAAACGCGCCCCGCTCTGCGGCTCGACCGTGACGGTCGATCTGACGACCGACGGCGAGACAATCACGGATTACGCCGCCGAGGTGAAGGCCTGCGCCCTGGGCCAGGCCGCCGCCAGCGTGGTGGGCGCGCATATCGTCGGCTGCTCCTTCGACCAGGTGGCCCGGGCGCGCGACGCGCTGAAGGACATGTTGAAAAACGACGGCCCCACGCCGCCCGCACCCTTCGACGGGCTCGAGGTGCTGCGCCCCGCGCGCGAGTACAAGAACCGTCACGCCTCGATCATGCTGACGCTCGACGCCGCGACCGAGGCGCTGGACCAGGCCAAGGCCGCCCATTCCTGCGCCTGACGGGCCAACCTCATCAAAAAAAACCGCCGCACGCTCGGATGAGCGGCGGCGGCAGGGGAAGCGGGTTCCACCGGGTCCGACACCTGCGGTCGGGTGAAGGCAGTTCACCCAAAGACCGGGGACAGGCAGGGTCTGCTTGCATCAAGAGCTTGGGGACAGGGATGCAAGCCTTGCGGGGGCCGGGGCGGAACGTCGCAGGCAGAACCTCTAGATCAGGCCGGGAAGATACAGACCGACCACCAACGTCACCATCAGCGCGGCAGCCCCAAGGAAATCCCCCAACAGGGTGTCCGAGGACCGTGCGGCGGTGGTTTTGATCTGGCGAAGCATGGGCGGCTCCTTTCCGTTTCACTGTGTTGCCTCTTTGTTCTCATTTTCTTAACGCCGTGTAAAGAACTTTTACGGAACATTTGTGAACTTTTTGCGTGCGCATCCCCTATCCACCTGAAATCAAAGAAAAACCCGCAACCGGTCATCGGCTGCGGGTCTCGCATTTCATACGGATTCAGCGCGGCGTCACTCGGCGGCGGGGCGTTCCGCTTCTCCGGCCTCGATCTCGGCGGCGCGCTTTTCCACCTGTTCGACGATATGATCGATCATTTCCGCGTTCGACATCTTGTGGCTGGCCTTGCCCGCCAGGTAGACCATCCCGCTGCCCGCACCGCCGCCGGTAAAGCCCACATCGGTCATCAGCGCCTCGCCCGGCCCGTTCACCACGCACCCGATGATGCTCAGGCTCATGGGCGTCTTGATATGTTCCAGCCGCTCTTCCAGCGCCTCGACCGTCTTGATGACATCGAACCCCTGCCGCGCGCAGCTCGGGCAGGAGATGATGTTCACGCCCCGGTGCCGCAGCCCGAGCGATTTCAGGATTTCATAGCCGACCTTCACCTCTTCGACCGGATCGGCTGACAGGCTCACGCGGATCGTGTCCCCGATGCCCATCCACAGAAGGTTGCCCAGCCCGATCGCGGACTTGATCGTGCCGCTGGTCAGGCCCCCGGCCTCGGTGATGCCCAGATGGATCGGCGCGTCGGTCGCCTCGGCGATCCCCTGATAGGCGGCGGCAGCCAGGAACACGTCGCTGGCCTTCACGCTGATCTTGAACTCGTGGAAATCATTGTCCTGCAGGATGCGGATATGCTCCAGCCCCGACTCGACCATCGCCTCGGGGCATGGCTCGCCGTATTTTTCCAGCAGGTGCTTTTCCAGGCTGCCGGCGTTCACGCCGATCCGCATCGAACAGCCGTGATCGCGCGCCGCGGCGATCACCTCGCGCACGCGCTCCTCGCTGCCGATATTGCCGGGGTTGATCCGCAGGCAAGCGGCGCCCGCCTCGGCGGCCTCAATCCCGCGCCGGTAATGGAAGTGAATATCCGCCACGATCGGCACCGGGCTTTCCGCCACGATCTCTTTCAACGCCTTCGCGCTTGCCTCGTCAGGCACCGACACGCGCACGATGTCGGCCCCGGCCTCGGCCGCCGCCTGCACCTGCGCGACCGTCGCGGCCACATCCGTGGTATCGGTGTTGGTCATGGTCTGCACGCTGATCGGGGCATCGCCGCCCACGGGCACGTCGCCCACCATGATCTGACGGCTCTTGCGGCGGTAGATGTTGCGCCACGGGCGGATCTGGTTCAGCGACATCGCTTGACCTCGGGGATTCGGGTGAATTTGCGTGCTGCGCACAAGATAGGGATCAAAGCGGCCGGCGGCAATCACCGCGCGGACGCGCCGTCACTCCTGCGCGGCGTCCCCGGTCTGAAGCTGCGCGACATAGCGCGACAGGTCTTCGTCCTGCGTGATGTCGGCCACGTCATAGGCCGCGGTCAGCGTCATCGCCTCCAGCGCCAGGTCCGACGTGACCGAGCCGCGCGGGCCGGCCGGGCCGTAATGCTGGCCGTTCACGGTGAAGTAGACCGCGCCGGATTCGCCCACCCGCAGGGTCGGCGGGTTCTCGGTCGCGGGCACGTCATAGGTATCGCCCGCGTTCATGATTCCTTCGAAGATCACGCTGCCATCGGCGGCGCGCACCCGCACCCAGGCCGGGCGCACCGCGACGACCCGCACGTCGGGCAGCGGCTCTTCCACCACCTGCGGGCTCGGCACGGCCTGCGGCTGCGGCATCGGCTGGGCCGAGGCCACCTCGCTCGACCGGTCGGCCTTGGGCAATTCGGCGCGCATCGTGCCGACCTGTGCGGGGTCAAGCGTCGAGATCGGCGCATCTCGCGCCACCATCACCGGCACGTCCAGCGCCTCGGGACGATAGAGACGGTCCAGCCGGTCGCTGTCCGGCGCGGCAAAGCCGCCGGCCACCCCGGCCGCCCCGCCGTTCTCCTCGCCGCCCTCACCGGCCGCGCCCGCGGC
>JAASSQ010000267.1 GCA_021767845.1 Roseovarius sp.
ATCGCGGCTGAGGCCCATCAGCACCACGTCGATCACGCGGGTCGGGAAATCCCAGTCCACGCTGGCGCGTTGCGGCACGTAGGCGATGCGGTGGCGTTGCCGCGCCAGCGGTTTGCCCCAGCAGGTCACCTGCCCCGAGAGCGGCTTGACGATGCCCAGCGCGGCCTTGAGCAGCGTCGATTTGCCGGCCCCGTTCGGGCCGATGATCGCCGTCATCGCGCCCGGCACGAAGGTGGCATCGACGGAAAAGACCGCGGGTTTCTCGCCATAGGAGACCGTCAGCCCGCGAATGGCCAGCGGGCTTTCGGTGGGGGCGTCGGCGTCGGGGGCCTGGCCGTGCAGGCGGGCAAGCTGCAAATGCATGGCTCAGAGCCCCGCGCGCAACCGGCCATCCATGCCGCGCACCGGGGGTTCACCCCCGAGCGCCCCGGCGATGGTGGTGGCGTTGTGGTCGATCATGCCGATATACGTGCCCTCGTAGGTGCCCGGTTCGCCCATCGCGTCGGAGAAAAGCTCGCCGCCGATGGCCACCTCGTGCCCGCGCGCGGCGGCGCCTTCGACCAGCGCGCGGATGTTGCGGTCGGAGACCGAGGTCTCCACGAAGACCGCGCGGATGTCGCGCTCGACCAGCATGTCCACCAAGGTGCGGATGCGGTTCAGCCCGGCCTCGGATTCGGTCGAGATGCCCTGGATGCCGACCACCTCGAAATCATAGGCGCGGCCGAAATAGCCGAAGGCGTCATGCGCCGTGAGCAGCACGCGGGACGGCCCCGGCACGCTGTCGAGCACACCGCGCGCGTAGTCGCCCAGCCGTGCGATCCCGGCCAGGTGCGACTCGGCGTTCGCGGCGAAGGTATCGGCGTGGTCGGGGGCGGCGGTGGACAGCGCGTCGCGCACCGCGCGCACCACATGCGCCCAGAGATCGGGCACCATCCAGACATGGGGGTCGAACTTGCCCTGGTAATCCTCGTGCCCGATCAGAAGATCCTGCGGCACCGCCTCGCCCACGGCGGTGACATGGCCGCGGTCGGCCAGTTTCAGCAGCATCTCTTCCATCTGCGCCTCGAGGTAGAGGCCGTGCCAGAGCACCGCGTCGGCGCGGGTCAGCGCCACGATGTCGCTGCGCGTCTGGCGATAGGAATGGGGATCGACGCCGGGGCCCATCAGCGCGGTGACATCGACCAGATCGCCGCCCACGTTGCGCGCGGCATCGGCGATCATCCCGGTGGTTGCCACCACGTCGAGCGGAGCGGTCCGCGCCCGCAGCGGCGTGGCCGTCAGGGCGGCAGCGCCGAGCGTGGCGGTGGCGAGGTGCAGGAAATGGCGTCGGGTCGTGCGGGTCATGGCAGGTCCGTCGGTTGTGGATATGTGGAATATGTAGGGGGGCTGGGCGCGAGTCAATGCGTTTGAGAATTATTCTCAATTGCATAGTGTGGCCCCTGCCCCGCCTTGCCAAGGGTGCGGGCGCGTGACACCGTCGCCCGCGACATCACCACCGCAGGATCGCCGACATGGCAGCGCATGACACATCCCGAACGCCCCGAAATGCCGGGCTGGACCTTGACCTCGCCTGGGTGGACAGGGTGCAGTTTGACGAGGCCGCGCTGACGCGCGAGGCCGAAGCCTATGCCGGGCGGCGCGAGATGACCGCGGGGGACGAGGCGGCCTGGCTGTGCCGGGCGATCCGCTGGATCGACCTCACGACCCTGTCGGGCGACGACACCGCCGAGCGGGTCACGGCGCTGTGTGCGACGGCGCTGGCCCCGGCGCCGGCAGACCTGCTGTCACGGCTTGGGCAGGAGGGGCTGAGTGTGGCCTCGGTCTGCGTCTACCACGCGATGATCGGCGCGGCACGAACCGCGCTGGAGGGCTCGGGCCTGCCGGTGGCCGCCGTGGCGGCGGGGTTTCCGGCGGGGCTGTCCTCGTTCCGGGCGCGGGTGGCCGAGATCGAGGACAGCGTGTCCGCCGGGGCCGAGGAGATCGACGTGGTGATCGCGCGGCACAAGGCGCTGGAAGGCGATTGGACCGCGCTTTATGACGAGATTCGCGCCTTCCGCGCGGCCTGCGGCGACGCGCATCTCAAGGTGATCCTGTCCACCGGCGAGCTGCGCGACCTGACCACGGTGGGCCGCACCGCGTTGGTGGCGATGATGGCCGGGGCCGATTTCGTCAAGACCTCGACCGGCAAGGAGAAAGTGAACGCCACCCTGCCCGCCGGGCTGGCGATGCTGCGCATGATCCGGGACTACGAGGCGCGCACCGGCTGGCGCGTGGGCCTGAAACCGGCGGGCGGCATATCGACCGCCGAGGCCGCGCTGGACTGGATCGAGATGGTCGGAGCCGAGATGGGAGAAGCGTGGCTCAACCCGGATCTGTTCCGGTTTGGGGCATCGTCGCTGTCGGGCGACATCGTGGAGCGGCTGGATAATCTTGCTGGTAACGGGGCAGCCTAGCAAAATATACGGTGCCGTATGTTTGTCAGGTTGCAAATATAGATTCGAAAATTCAAAGTTCTAGCTTCCATGTAGCCAATCCAGGGACTGAGGAACACGCGATCCAAAAACCATTACAATACGCCTACGTATGTAATTGGCGGATATCGCATGAAATCGCCCGGCGATCCGTTGGACCCCGGGCGTTTCGCGTTCCGGTGCGTTCTTGTGCGTTCCGGGCCTAGCCGGCGCTGCGGGCCTGCGCGGTGCGGAACTCGGTGTCTTCGGTCACGGTGAACCGCCCGCCCTTGAGCTTTTGCAGCTTACCCTGGCGCAGCAGCTTGCCGAAGCTGCGCAACCCGTCCTCTCGGGAGAAGCCGGTTTCATCGACCTCGCGCAGCTTGCCCATCAGCATCGGCCGCGAGAATTGCGGGCGTCCTTCGACATCCGACAGGTAGGCGGCGGCGGCCTCGAGAAGCTCGGTCAGGTCCGACGCGCCGACCTGCCGGGCGTAATCGGCAAACCCGGTGTCGCGCGGCGCGGAAGAGGCGGTCGCCTCGGCCTCGAGATCACTGGCGGAGACCCGGCGCGGGCGCACCGGGTCGCGGGGGTGCTCCATGTCGATCCGCTGCTCGGCCACCAGTTTCAGCGGCGCGGGGCGCGCGCTTTCGGGGCGTGCCGAGCGCGCCCGCGCGGAGGAGCCGTCGGCACTGGGCCGGCGCGGGCGCACGACATTGGCGAGGTCCGAGCGATACGGTTCTTTCTGCTGCTCCCCGGCGGCATCGGAGGCGGGTTTCTTTTCGGCGCGGGTGGCGGCAACGGCGGCGCGCAAATGCTGGATCACGCTGCGCCGACGGTTGGATTCGGGCTCCTCGCGCTGGTTGTCCGCCTCTTCGAAAATGCGGCTGACCTCGGGCGCGTCGCCCATGCCTTCGAGCTTCTGGCGTGGGCTCGGGCCGGGGTCGGCGGGCTGATCGGCGACGGAGTCTTCCTCCGTGTCGGAGACGTCTTCGGCCCCGGCGGCGATTTCGATCGCGCTGTCCTCGGCCTCTTCGGTGTCGTCGGCCTCGGGCGCGCCACTCTCGGAGGGATGGCGCAGGCCCATCTCGGCCTCGAGCTCGGCCAGTTCGCGTTGCAGGTCGGCCTCGTCCTCGGGGCTTAGACCGGCGCCGGCGGCCACGTTCTCGGGCGAGGCATCATCGACGATCGTGTCGTCGGAGGGCACGACATTCTCCGGCTCGTGCGCCTGGTCTTCGGCCTCGGGCGCGTCGGTCTGCTGCTCGAACTGGCCCTCGGCAACCGCCGCCTCGAATTCGCTGCGCTTGATGGTCACCACGCGGGCGCGGATCTCTGCAGGTTCACCTGAATCCGCCTCGGGGGCCTCGCCCTCTGCGCGGTCCGACTCAACGGCGTCATCGGGGCCGAGACGCAGCGGCTCGGCGGAATCGCCCTCGTCGGTTTCGGGAAGCGCGTCGGCCATGAGCTGCGCCAGGGTATCGCGGTCCAGCGGCACGTCTTCGGGCGCGTCGTCCTGCGCCGCAACTGTATCGGTGACTTCCCGTTCGGTTTCAATGGGTTGCGCGTCTTCGTCATCCACGATCTCGGCATCGAAACGCGACAGGATCGAGTCGAAATCGTCTTCGCCACCCAGGCCCGGTTCGTGCG
>JAASSQ010000268.1 GCA_021767845.1 Roseovarius sp.
ACTTCGCCCGGATCGCGGCCCTTGGCCGTCAGCCAGGGTTGAACATTGTCCACGCCGGGCACCTCGCCCGGATCGCGGCCCTCGGCCGTCAGCCAGGGTTGAACGTTGTCCACGCCGGGCACCTCGCCCGGATCGCGGCCCTCGGCCGTCAGCCAGGGTTGAACGTTGTCCACGCCGGGCACCTCGCCCGGATCGCGGCCCTTGGCCGTCAGCCAGGGTTGAACATTGTCCACGCCGGGCACCTCGCCCGGATCGCGGCCCTCGGCCGTCAGCCAGGGTTGAACGTTGTCCACGCCCGGCACCGTGCCCGGGTCGCGTCCTTCGGCGGTTTCAAGGGCCTTGGTTGCGGTCGGAGCGGCCGGGCTTGAGAACCTGTCGGTCACGTCGAACGCGGTGAACGTTGCAAGGGCCGCGGCTGCGGTCAGTGTCAGGGTGCCAAAGGTACGCATTATGGAACCTCCTTCCATTGGCGGTTGTGTTGTTCGTCTGCCCGGTGTGTCACCGAACGTTGTTAGGCAGAAATGGGGTGTGCCGGCGGACCCGGAAAGCGATTTCCAAACCGTGTGAGAATGCGGTCACAGCCACGCTCGATCCTGTGAACGGCGGCGCGATCACGGCTCAGCGACACGCGATCAAGAGTATGCCGAGAGAGAAATTATATTTTCATACCAGATACTTGTTCCGTGATGGCGCGTTCTGCGCGTTCGCACCAACTCTGTGCATCTGCGCGCAAGATTGCCGCGTTGTAACAAAACTATCCAAAAATCGCGCACAGACCGGTCCGCCGCCCGTCAGACCGGGCGCCAGAACGGGCGCGGGCCGGCGCAGGCCCAGCCCGCAGACAGGAGTCCAGAGGGGATTTTACGGGGCTGGCGGCTCAGTGCGCCTCGGCCCAGTTGGCGCCCTGCCCGGCATCCACCACCAGCGGCACGTCGATCCTGACCGCCGGGTCGGCGGCGGCCTGCATCACCTCGCGGGCGGTGCCGATCAGGGTGTCGGCGGCGTCTTCCTCGACCTCGAATATCAGTTCGTCATGCACCTGCAGCAGCATCCTTGCGGGCTGCCCCGCGATCGCGTCGGGCATTCGGATCATGGCGCGGCGGATGATGTCGGCCGCGGTGCCCTGGATGGGCGCGTTGATCGCGGCGCGGCGGGCAAAGCCGGCGCGCGGCCCCTTTGCGGTGATTTCGGGCGTGTGGATCTTGCGCCCGAACAGCGTCTGGACGAAGCCGTTTTCCTTGGCGAAGGCCACGGTCTCGTCCATGTAGGCCTTGATGCCGGGGAAGCGTTCGAAATACCGGTCGATGAAGCCCTGCGCCTCGGACCGGGGAATGCGCAGGTTGCGCGCCAGACCGAAGCCCGAGATGCCGTAGATCACGCCGAAATTGATCGCCTTGGCCTGCCGGCGGATCTCGGGTGTCATCTCGTCCATCGGCACGTCGAACATCTCCGACGCGGTCATGGCGTGAATGTCCTGCCCGTCGCGGAACGCCTGCTTGAGCGCGCCGATGTCGGCGATATGGGCAAGGATGCGCAGCTCGATCTGGCTGTAGTCGAGGCTGACCAGCAGATTGCCCGGCTCGGCCACGAAGGCCTCGCGAATGCGGCGGCCTTCCTCGGTGCGGACGGGGATGTTCTGCAGGTTCGGGTCGGTCGAAGCCAGACGCCCGGTATTGGCGCCGGTCTGCACGTAAGAGGTGTGCACGCGGCCCGTATCGGGGTCGATGTGATCCTGCAGCGCGTCGGTATAGGTCGATTTCAGCTTGGACAGCGCGCGCCAGTCCAGGACGCGGGCGGGCAGATCGTATTCGGTCGCCAGATCCTCGAGCACGTCGGCGCCGGTGGCATAGGCGCCGGTCTTGCCCCGCTTGCCGCCTTCGAGGCCCATTTCGTCGAACAGGATTTCGCCCAGTTGCTTGGGCGAGCCCACGTTGAACTTGCGGCCCGCAAGCCCGTGGATCTCTTCCTCCAGCGCGGCCATTTTCTGCGCGAACTTGCCCGACATGCGGCTGAGCGTGTCGCGGTCCACCCTGATCCCGTTGCGCTCCATCCGCGCAAGCACCGGGGCCAGCGGGCGTTCCAGCGTCTCGTAGACGGTCGTCACCTTTTCGCGGTGAAGCTGCGGCTTGAAGATGTGCCAGAGGCGCAGGGTGATGTCGGCATCCTCGGCGGCGTATTTCACGGCCTCGGCGATCGGCACCCGGTCGAAGGTGATGGCGGATTTGCCGCTGCCGAGAAGCGTCTTGACCGGGATCGGCTGGTGGCCGAGATAGCGTTCGCTGAGCGTGTCCATGCCGTGCCCGTGGATGCCCGCGTTCAGCGCGTAGGACATCAGCATCGTGTCATCGAAAGGTGCAAGGTCGATCCCGTGGCGGGCGAGGATCTTGCAATCGTATTTCATGTTCTGCCCGATCTTGAGGATCGCGTCATCCTCGAGCACGGGTTTCAGCGCGGCGAGCGCCTGATCGAGGTCGATCTGCCCCTCGGCCAGCGCGTCCGATGAGAACAGGTCGCCCGACGCCCCGTCGGTATGGCGCAGCGGGACATAGCAGGCCTGCCCCGGCTGCACCCCCAAGGAAATGCCCACCAGCGCGGCCTGCATCTCGTTGAGCGAGGTGGTTTCGGTGTCCACAGCCACGTAGCCGCGCGCCCTGATGCGGGCGATCCAGGCCTCCAGCGCGGCCATGTCGGAGACGTGCTCGTAAGCCTCGGCGTCGATCGTGGGCCAGTCCGGCGCGGCGTCACCCTGCACCGGATCGGCGCCCGCCGGGTTGGTGTCGGGGATGACGGGGGGCTCCACCCCGAGGCTGTCGGCGATGCGCTTGGACAGGGTGCGGAACTCCATCTCGGCGAGGAAGCCCAGGAGCGTGTCGGGATCGGGGTCGCGCATCTCGAGATCGTCCAGCGTGAAATCGAGCGGCGTGTCGCAATCGAGCTGCACCAGCTTCTTGCTGAGCTCGATCTGCTCGCGATAGTCGATCAGGGTCTGGCGGCGCTTGGGCTGCTTGATCTCCTCGGCGCGGTCGAGCAGCTCTTCGAGGCTGCCGTATTCGTTGATGAGCAGCGCGGCGGTCTTGACGCCGATCCCCGGCGCGCCGGGGATGTTGTCCACGCTGTCGCCGGCCAGTGCCTGCACATCGACCACCCGCTCGGGGCCGACGCCGAACTTTTCCTCGACCCCTTCGGCGTCGATGCGGCGGTTCTTCATGGCGTCGAGCATCTCGACCCCGCCGCCGACCAGTTGCATCAGGTCCTTGTCGGAGGAAATGATCGTCACGCGCCCCCCGGCCTCGCGCGCCTGGCAGGCCAGCGTTGCTATGATGTCATCGGCCTCGTAGCCCTCGATCTCCTTGCAGGCGATGTTGAACGCCTCGGTCGCGCGGCGGGTCAGCGGGATCTGGGGGCGCAGATCCTCGGGCATCTCGTCGCGGTTGGCCTTGTACTGGTCATAAAGGTCGTTGCGGAAGGTGTGGCTACCCTTATCGAAGATCACCGCGATATGGGTGGGCGCGTCGGCACTGGTGGAGTTGCCGTCGATATAGCGTTGCAGCATGTTGCAGAAGCCCGAGACCGCGCCGATCGGCAGCCCGTCGGATTTGCGCGTCAGCGGCGGCAGCGCGTGGTAGGCGCGGAAGATGAAGGCCGAGCCGTCGATCAGGTGCAGATGGCACCCCTTGCCGAATGAATTTGCCATGCACTCCCCCTTGCGGTGTCTGCCGGTGATCCGTCCCGGCCGGTATTGCCATGAAGCGCCGCGCGCTTCCAGCAGGAAGGTCGGGTGCGGGGGCGCTGCCCCCGTCGCAGCAAGCTGCGACTCCCCCGAGGTATTTCAAGCCAGATGAAGGTGCGGTCAGGCGCAGGGCGGCGCGGGTTCCTGCCGTTCGAGCGCGATCAGGTTTTCGAGCCGCACCTCGGAAATCGCGCCGAGCGTGGCGGTGCGGCCGACCACGAGGGCCGGGGTGCCGAAGAACCCGAAGCGCCGCGCCAGATCGGCGGTGATGGCCAGTTGCCTTGTGACGCCGGGGGCCTGCATGTCGGCGATCAGGCGGTCGGGGTCGAGCCGCTCTTGCCGTGCGAGATCGCGCAGGGTGGC
>JAASSQ010000043.1 GCA_021767845.1 Roseovarius sp.
GACGGCGCCACGCCCTATGCGCTGGACGATCTGGCCTACGACTGGTCGGTCGAGGCCGGCCAGGTCCATGTTGCCGCCGTGGCCCGCGAAACCCTGGACGAGGCCGAGGATTTCGCCGCCTCCCACGATTTCAACCCGGTCTGTTTCGTGGCCATGCCCGGCCCCGGCCGCTTCGTGGGCGAGCCGTGGTTCGGCGAAACCGCGCAGGCCGCGCAACACATCCCCGAGGGCCAGACGCTCGACCGCGACACCGCCGCGATCCGGGTGATCGGCCCCGCCCCGCGCCAGGCCGCGCAGACCGATACCCCTCAGCCCGTCCCGGACCATACGCCGGAAGCCGCCGCCCCCACGCCGGACGACACGGCAGAGGATCAGCCCGACACGCCGGCTGAGGCCCCCCTCGCGGCACCGCCCGCGCCCACCGAAACCCCGGCCGAGGCCGCGGACGACTCCGCTCCCGCCTTCCGCTCGATCCGCGCCTCCCGCGAGGACGAGGGCCCGCCGGCCGCCCCGCGCCTTGCCGGCGTGGCCCGCAGCGGCCAGACACCGGCGTCCGAGGCCCCGGCCCTGACTGGCCATCCCGAGGGCGCCCAGCCCGACATCGCGGCTTCCGAGACCGCCGCCACCCTCACCGCCTCGCCCGAGGACCGGCAGCAGCCCGCCCTCGAGCGCGAACGCGCCACCGAAAGCGCCGTGTCGTCCTTCTTCACCCGGCGCAGCGCCGTGCCCGCCACCGCCGCCGCCACGGCCCCTCCGCCCCCGGCGGACGAAAAGCAGCGCATGACCATCTTCGGCGCGCGTGACACGGACCAGGTGGGCGGCAAGCCGCGCTATCTGGGGCTGATACTCACGGCGGCGCTGCTGTTGTTCCTCGTGGCCGTCGCCGCCTGGGCCTCGATCTTCACCGAGGACGGGTTGTCGCGTCTCTTCCGCGATCCGCCCGCGCCGCAGGTTGCCGATGTCCCCGACCGGCCCGCGCCGGACCCGACCGCCGAAACCGCTGCGGCCCCCGACACCGATACGGCACCGGACACGACCCCGTCGGGCACAGAACTGGCCTCGCTGCCGCACGACCAGGCCGGCACCGGCACCGGCACAGAGGCGGCGTCCCAGCCGCCCCTGTCCCGCCCCGCCCCGGCCGATCTGTCCGCCGACGCGGCGCGCGCCCGCTACGCCGCGACGGGCATCTGGCAGATGGCGCCGCAGGCGCCCTCGGCCCCCGGTGTGCTCACGCTCGACGATTTCTACCAGACCTCCATCGACACGCCGGTCAAGTCCTCCGACGCGGTGGCCCTGCCCGGCCTCGACGGCCTGCGCCCCGGCACCCGCCCGGAAACCCCGCTGGCCCCGCCGCCCGCGGGCACCACCTTCGCACTGGACGACCGCGGGCTGGTGATCGCCACCGAGGACGGCGCGCTGACGCCGCAGGGCGTGCGCGTCTTCGCGGGCCGCCCGGCGCTCACGCCGCCGGACGTGCCCGACCGCCCCGCCCTCATGGCCACCGTCCTCCCCGAGGAAGAGGTCCTGCGCCTCGGCGCCGTCCGCCCGCGCCCGCGCCCAGACGACCTGTCCGAACGGAACGAACGCGGAGCGCTCGGCACCGGCGGGCGCACGCAAAGCGAACTGGCCGGTCTGCGCCCGCGCCTGCGCCCTCAAAGCGCGCAGGAGGCCGCGATGCAGGCCGCCACCGTCGATTCCGACGCCGTCGAAGCCGCCATCGCCGAGGCCGCGCAGGACGACACGCCCGCCGCTATCGCATCGGCCACGCCGCAGGCCGTCGGCGCCTCGCTCAAGCCCAGCCTGCGCCCCGGCGATTTCCAGCAGAAGGTCGCCCGCGCCCGGCAGGCGCAACAGGCCACGCCCGTCGCCGCCAACCAGCGGATGCGCGCCAGCACGCCAACCGCCACCACCGTCGCCCGCGCCGCCACCGAGGACAACGTGATCTCCATGCGCAAGGTCAGCCTGATCGGCGTCTATGGCGGCCCGTCCAATCGCCGCGCCCTCGTGCGGCTCTCGAACGGCGATTTCGAGAAGGTCCAGGTGGGCGACCGGCTCGATGGCGGGCAGGTCGCCGCGATCGGCACGTCCGAACTGCGCTACGTCAAGCGGGGCCGCAGCATCGTGCTGAAGATGCCGCGCGGCTAGAACGCCGCCTCCCTCCCGGTCCACATCCCGCGTCATTCGCCCGTGCCGCATTGCAGCCCGCCGCGCGGCACTCTACGGTTGCTCCTGACCCGGATCGCACGGGACAAGGCATAACAGGCAAGGCACGGCATCCATGGAAGGCTTTCTGTTTCAGGCCTCTATCTTTCTGGCGGCGGCGGTCATCGCCGTGCCGCTGGCCGCCCGGCTGGGGCTTGGCTCGGTCCTGGGCTACCTCGCGGCTGGCATCCTGATCGGCCCGGTCCTCGGGCTCGTCGGCGGCCACGAAACCCAGGAATTGCAGCATTTCGCGGAATTCGGCGTGGTGATGATGCTGTTCCTGATCGGGCTGGAACTGGAACCGCGCGCGCTCTGGGACATGCGCCACAGGCTGCTCGGGCTGGGCGGGCTGCAGATCACGCTGACCACGGTCGCGGTGATGGTCGGCGCGATGTGGCTGGGCCAGCCGTGGTCCATTGCCTTGGCCATCGGTCTTGTTTTTGCGCTGTCCTCCACGGCGATCGTCCTGCAAACCCTCAGCGAAAAGGGGCTCATGCAGACCAGCGGGGGGCGGTCGGCGTTCTCGGTGCTGCTCACGCAGGACATCGCCGTGATCCCGATGCTGGCGCTGCTGCCGCTGCTGGCCCTGCCCAAGCCGCCCGACATGGTGCTGGGCGAGACGCTCGACCGGATGACCGACCCGGCCGCCCAACACGAGGCCAACGGCGCGCACAGCGCCGCCGCCTCCTTCATCGACAGCCTGCCAGGCTGGGGCGTGACGCTGGTGACGCTCGGCGCCGTGGCGGCGATCATCCTGACGGGAATCTACCTCACCCGGCCGGTGTTCCGCTTCATCCACCAGGCCCGCCTGCGCGAGATGTATACCGCGCTCGCGCTGCTGATCGTGGTGGGCATCGCCTTCCTGATGAACCTCGTGGGCCTGTCGCCCGCGCTCGGGGCGTTCCTGGCGGGCGTGGTTCTGGCCAACTCGGAATTCCGGCACGAGTTGGAAAGCGACATCGAACCCTTCAAGGGGCTTCTGCTGGGGCTGTTCTTCATCACCGTGGGCGCGGGCATCAACTTTGCCGTGCTGGCGCGCGATACCTTCGCGGTGATCGGCATGGCGCTCGCGTTGATCCTGCTCAAGGGGCTGATCCTCTATCTGCTGGGCCGCGCCTTCAAGCTCAGGGGCCGCAACCTGTGGCTCTTCACCCTGTCGCTGGCGCAGGCCGGGGAGTTCGGCTTCGTGCTGATCGCCTTCTCGGCACAACAGAACGTGCTGCCCCCGGTCATGACGGAAACCCTGCTGTTGGTGGTGGCGCTGACCATGCTCATCACGCCGCTGCTGTTCATCCTCTACGACTGGCTCTCCAGCCGCATGGAAGAAACGACCGAGGCGCTGGAGCCCGACCGGATCGACGAACAGGCCCCGGTCATCATCGCCGGGATCGGGCGTTTCGGGCAGATCGTCAATCGCCTCGTGCGCTCCAGCGGGTTCAACACCGTTGTTCTGGATCACGATCTGACCGCGATCCAGCGGATGCGCCGCTTCGGGATCAAGGGCTTCTTCGGCGACCCCACCCGCCCCGAGCTGCTGCATGCCGCCGGGCTGGCCGAGGCCAAGGTGCTGGTCGCCGCGCTCGACAACCCCGAGGCCACGACCCGGATTGTCGATTTCGCCCGCCGCGAACGGCCCGACCTGCACATCGTCGCCCGCGCCCGCGACCGCACCCATGTGTTCCGGCTCTACAAGGCCGGCGCCGACGACATCGTGCGCGAGGTCTTCGACAGCTCGCTGCGCGCCGGCCGATACGTGCTCGAGAACATGGGCCTGACCGAGTTCGAGGCCGCCGAGGTCGAAAAGACCTTCTACCAGCACGACCGCGAATCGGTCCGCGAACTCGCCACCCTTTGGGATCCCGACATCCCTACGGTCGAGAACAAGGCCTACATCGCCCGCGCCAAGGCGCTGGAGCGCGACCTCGAAACCATGCTCCTGTCGCAGCTCGAGGAAAGCGCGGATGACACCCCGAAAGACCCGCGCGACGGCTGATCGCGCGGGGTTTGTACAAAACTCCGGTCACGCCCCGCCGGTTTGGTACGAAACCGGGGGATGAAGTTTAAGAACCGTACGAAACTCAGCCGCCCGAAACCCCGGCATCCGCAAAGGTGGCCATGCCCGAGTGACAGGCCAACGCCCCTTTCACGATCGAGATCGCCAGCGCCGCGCCCGAGCCTTCGCCAAGCCGCATCCCGAGCGACAGGAGCGGCTCTTTTCCCAGCCTTTTCAAAAGCTTGGGATGGGCGACCTCGGCACTCACATGGCCCGCGACCGCGTGATCCAGCGCCCCGGGCCGCGCCACGTCAAGACAGGCCGCCGCCGCCGTGCAGATAAAACCGTCCAGAATCAAGGGGATACGCAAACCGCGCGCACGCACCATCGCCCCGGCCATCGCCGCCAATTCCCGTCCCCCAAGACAGCGCAGAACCTCCAAGCCGTTGTTTTTGCAATGATTATTCGCCTCGACGCCCCGCGCCACGATCTCTGCCTTGTGCTTCAACCCGGTTGGGTCCAGCCCGGTTCCCCGTCCCGTCCAATCCTCGGCTTCGCCCCCGAACAGCGCCAGCGAGATCGCCGCGGCACTGGTGGTGTTGCCGATTCCCATCTCACCGACCACCAGTAAATCCGCTTTGGAATCAACGGCTTGCCAGCCCGCGCACAACGCATCGACAAGCTCCGCCTCGCTCATGGCCGGGCCTTGCGTGAAGTCTTTGGTCGGCCTGTCCAGTTCCAAAGCCAGCACATCCATCCGCGCCCCGACCGATTTTGCCAACTGGTTCACCGCCGCCCCACCGGCCTCGAAATTGGCCACCATCTGCGCCGTCACCTCGGGCGGAAAGGCAGACACGCCCTGCGCCGTAACCCCATGATTTCCCGCGAAAACTATGATCTGCGGCGCGCTCGGCACGGGCTTTTCCTCCGCCCGCCAGCCGCAATACCACGCCGCCAGCTCCTCCAGCCGTCCCAGTGATCCCGGCGGTTTGGTCAACTGCCGGTCCCGATCCCATGCCGCGGCGCAGGCGTCGGCGTCCGGTTCGGGAAGTGTCTGAAGTATATGGGAAAATTCCGCCAGGGTGGTAAAGTCTTGGCGCATCCGCTCCCCCGTTGCATGCTGTCGGCGTCCTGTGTATCGCAGCGCAGCCGCCCCGCGCAGCCCAAAAAGGCCAGTCGATGACCAAAAATTGCCAACCATTTGTAATTGCTTCAGATATTACGCTGGCCCTTGCCCTTTTGACGCGCCTTCCCGTGCGGGTGACCCGTTTCGACAGGGGCGCGCGCGCCGGGTGGGCGTATCCGCTTGTCGGGGTCGTGGTAGGCGGGCTGGCGGTGATCGGCGGGGCCACCGGCATCTGGATTGGCCTGCCCGATCAGATCAACGCCTTGATTTCGCTTATCTTTCTTGTCGTGCTCACCGGCGCCATGCATGAAGACGGCTTGGCCGATTGCGCCGATGGACTCTGGGGTGGGTGGAATCCGGCCCACAGGCTGGAGATCATGAAGGACAGCCATATCGGCGCCTATGGCGCGATCGCGATTTTCTTCGGATTATCAGCACGTTGGGCCGCGCTTTGGAGTCTCTATTCCGCGGGGTTCGCGGTGGCGGCACCGGCCATCCTGGCCGCGGCGGTCCTGTCCCGTGCGGCGATGCCCGCGCTTATGGCCGGGCTGCCCCACGCCCGCCAATCAGGCCTGTCGCACAGCACCGGCCCCTGCCCCCCCCGCACCGCCGCCCTGGCTGCCGCCGTGGCCTCGGTTCTGGCCATGGGTCTCTTGGGCACCGCCGGTCTCGCGGCCGCCACAGCCGCCGGCCTATCTGCCTGGACGCTCGCCTTGATCGCCCGCGCCAAGATTGGCGGACAGACAGGCGATATCCTGGGGGCAACTCAGCAAATTACTGAAATAACAGTTCTTTTTCTACTGGTCGCATAAAAGAACCGCGCCCCGAAAGGCGCGGTTTCAATCCGTGCGGTCGGATGGGTTACGCAGCGCGCGAGACCAGCACCTCGTCCACCTTCTTGGCGGCCTGCACCTCGTCCCCGCCGCTCACCGCGGCCACCTCGCGCGTCAGACGCTCGAGCGCCGCTTCATAGAGCTGGCGCTCGGAGTAGCTCTGTTCGCGCTGATCGTCGGTGCGGTGCAGATCGCGCACGACCTCGGCGATGGCGATCAGGTCGCCGGAATTGATCTTCTGTTCATATTCCTGAGCCCGGCGCGACCACATGGCGCGCTTCACCTTCGCCTTGCCCTTCAGGGTGGACATCGCCTTGGACACGACATCCGGGCTCGACAAGCCGCGCATTCCGACTTCGGCGGCCTTGTTGGTCGGCACGCGCAGAGTCATCTTGTCCTTCTCGAACGAAATGACGAACAGTTCCAGAGTGATGCCGGCGATTTCCTGCTCTTCGATCGACACGATCTGGCCCACGCCGTGCGCGGGGTAGACGACATAATCGTCGGGGCGAAATTCGGACTTCTTCGATTTGCTCATTCAGGTCTTCCTCAAAAGCTGTCCCGTGCAGCGAAAGGCGGTGTCGCGCAAGTCTGCCAGCGGGCGGATATGCATGACGCGACACAGATTGATCCGTCTCCTGTCTGATAGGCGGGAGGCGGATATCCAGGCAGCGATCTACATTTGTATCAGATATATAGCATAATTCGACTGGCTTCGGAAGCCCGACCATCATGCAGAAAAATTTAACAAAAGAATTTCAAGGGCTTGTGGTGCGATGTTCATGTGAAACTTCAAGGCCCGACCCCTACTGGACCGGCCTGCTATCGAATCGCGCCGGCGGTGTCAGCCACCTTCGCCCGGCTTTTCCGAGAAATACTTCTCCAGCTTGCCCTCTTCGCCGTCACGCTCTTCGGCGTCGGGCAGTTGGTCCTTCTTGGTGATGATGACCGGCCACATCTCGGAATACTTGCGGTTGAACTCGACCCATTGCTCCATGTCCGGCTCCGTGTCCGGGCGGATCGCGTCGGCCGGGCATTCCGGCTCGCACACACCGCAATCAATGCACTCGTCGGGGTGGATGACCAGCATGTTTTCCCCCTCGTAGAAACAATCCACGGGGCACACCTCGACGCAGTCGGTGTATTTGCACGCGATGCAGTTGTCCGTCACCACATAGGTCATATCGTTCTCTCGCCTTTGCCGGTCACGGCATGACCTAATCCAGCCACCCGGATCAATCAAGCGCATCCGACCGGTTCAGATCGAGTTTGCGGCGATCCCGCTTGGTCGGACGACCTTTTCCCTCGAATCGCGGCGCAGAGGGACGTTCGTTTTGCGGCGGATCGGGCGGCAACAGATCTTCGTAAAGCGCCTGCGCCTCGGGCGCCGGACCACGCCGCTCACCGATGGCAACGATCCGCACCACGCGGATCCGGCGGGCCTGCGGGAAGGTCAGAACATCACCCGGCCCCACTGAATGCGCGGGCTTCGACACCTTGGCGCTGTTCACCCTGACATGCCCCCCCGACACCAACTTGGCCGACAGCGCGCGCGTCTTTAGGAAACGCGCCTGCCACAGCCACTTGTCCAGGCGGATCTTGGCGGCGGGTGTCGGCACCCCGGACGCGGCGCCCTCAGCCCTTGTCCTTGAGGCCCATCAGGGCCGCGGCAAAGGGGTTGTCGGGGTCGATCCGGTCCTTCTTCTTCTCGGGCCGGGACGAGAAGGTCTTGGGCCCGGTGTCGCGGCGGGGCTTGCCCTTGCCGGGCTTGCCGCCCTTGGCACGCGGCTTGTTGCCCGTCCCCTTGGGTTTGCCGCGTGCGGGCCGACCGGCCCATGTAAAGGTATAAAAAACCTCGATTTCCGGCTCGCCAACCGCCTCGTCCGCGGCCTCGCCGGGCGCGGCCTCGGCATCTGCCGTTTCGGGAATATCGGCTTCGACTTCGGCTTCTTGGGCAGGCTCGGCCGCCACCGGCGCGTTGCCCTCGTCCGGGATCGATTCGACCGCGCTTTCGGCGGTCTCGGCATTGGGCTCTTCGGCCGCGGCCGCCTCGGCAGGGGCTTCGGCGACCGCCTGATCGACCGGCTTGACCTTTTCCCGCTCACCGCGTTCGGCCTTGTAACCAAGCCCCTGCATGAGGTCGGCGAACTGCTCCAGGGTCATACCCGTGATCGACAGCATGTCTGCCGTGGCCTCGAACCCGCCGCGGCTGTCTTCCGCGCGGAGCATGTCGGCCAGGCGTTCCAGCATGTCGATGCGGATCGCGCGCTCGCCGGCCGCGCGGTAGCCCGCCATCGCGTGATAGCCGCGCGGCACGGCACCGGCGCCGCCTGCAGGCACGGTCACGAGGCCCGGCGGCGGCGCCTCGGGAAACTCGTCCAGCCCCTGGGCCAGGGACCACAGCACGAGACGCAGGCGGGTCGGCGCGGGCTTGAGCAGAAGCGGCATGAAAATGGTGAACTGTCCGAACCGCACCCCGTGCTTGCGCAAAGCGCCGCGCGCGTCCTGATCGAGGGCCTTCACCTCTTCGGCCACTTCGCCGCGCGGGATGATCCCCATGGATTCCACCAGCCGGAACCCGAAGCCGCGCGCAAGACCGGTCAGCGCCTCGTCCCGCTGGATGTTCAGAAGCGGCTCGAACAGGTTGGCGACCTTGCGGTCGATGAAATGCTGCAGCCGGCGCTGCACCTTCTGGGCCACCTCGGCACCGGCAGCCTCGTCCACGAAGGCCTCTGCCTGCGGTTTCAGCGGATCGGCCCCGGCAACCAGCTTGCCGATCGCCTGGTCGCCCCACATCAGGCCACCCTGCTCGGTGAAGTCGATCTCGGTGTCGGGCGCGTTGTAGAACCTGTCCGCCTTGAGGTGGAAATGCGGCGCGAGGGCTTGCAGGCTGGCCTGCCGGACCGCCTTGTCCTCCTGTGCCGCCGCTCCCTTGTCCTGGATGAAACGGAACCCTTCCAGCCGTCCGACGAATTCGCCCTCGACGGTCACATCACCGGTATCGTTCACTTCGGCCACCATGGCCTCCTTCTGCTTGAGCCGGCGCAAGAGCACGGATGTGCGCCGGTCCACAAATCTTTGGGTCAGACGCTCGTGCAGCGCGTCCGACAGGCGGTCTTCTACCGCGCGGGTTTCGCCACGCCAATGAGATTCATCATCGACCCAGCCTTTCCGCTGCGCAACATACGTCCAAGTTCGGATATAGGCGAGACGTTTCGACAAGGTGTCTATGTCGCCGTCCGTGCGGTCGATACGCTTGACCTGCCGGGCCAGCCAGTCGGCTGGGACACGGCCGTATTCGTGCAGGTCGCAGTAGATCGTTTCCAGCAGGCCCGCATGTTCGGCATGGCTGATGCCGCGGAAATCGGGGATGCGGCACACATCCCACAGCAGCCGGACGGACCGCCCGTCGCTGGCGCGCGCCCTGACCGCCGCGATTTGCGAGAGGGTCTTCAGCGCCCCCAGGTCATCGGCCTCGCGCGCCCGGACAAGCCGCTCCTGCGAGGGTTTTTCCTCCAACGAGGCAATCAGCGCATCGACATTGCCGAACGACAGGCGCGCATTGCGCCACTCCAGTTTTCGGATCGGCGTAAAGCGGTGATTCATGATCGCCTGCGCCACCTCGTCGGGCAGTTCGGGCGCCTCGCCGGTCACGCCGAAGGTGCCGTGGCTCATGCCCCGCCCCGCCCGGCCCGCGATCTGCGCCAACTCGTTCGGCGCCAGAGGCCGCATCCGGCGGCCATCGAACTTGGTCAGCGACGAGAACGCGACATGGTCGATATCGAGATTGAGCCCCATGCCGATCGCATCGGTCGCCACAAGGTAATCCACGTCGCCGTTCTGATAAAGCTCCACCTGCGCGTTGCGCGTGCGGGGGCTGAGCGCCCCCATGACCACCGCCGCGCCGCCCTTCTGGCGCCTCAGCACCTCGGCGATGGCATACACATTATCAACTGAAAATCCCACGATCGCGCTGCGAGGTGGCATCTTGCTTATCTTTTTGGGACCTGAATAGGAAAGCTGCGACATTCGCTCGCGGCTGACGAATTCCACGCCCGGAACAAGCGCCGCGATCGCCCCCCGCATCGTGTGCGCCCCCAGGAACTGGGTCTCGCGCTGCCCGCGCATCCGCAGCAGCCGGTCGGTAAAGACATGCCCGCGCTCCGGGTCGGCGCAAAGCTGGATCTCGTCGATTGCCACGAAATCCGCCCCCAACCCCTCGGGCATCGCCTCGACCGTGCAGACCCAGTACTGGGTGCGTTCGGGCACGATGCGCTCCTCGCCGGTGACAAGTGCCACGACCGACGGGCCACGCGCCTTCACGATCCGGTCGTAGACCTCGCGCGCCAGCAGGCGCAGCGGCAAGCCGATGATGCCGGTGCGGTAGCCCAGCATCCGCTCGATCGCGAAATGCGTCTTGCCGGTGTTTGTGGGGCCCAGAACCGCGAGGGTTCTTGACTGCTCGGCCATCGGCCTTCTCCGTTGAGATCAGAGTTCCCGGCCGCCGCTTTCGGGGCCGAGCCGCTCGAGCGCCTTGGTAGCGTCTTCGTGATGGGGATGTATAGCCAATACGCGGGAAAACGCCTCATGCGCCAGATCGGGCTGGCTGACCTCTTCCAGGATCACGCCGAGGCCGTAGATCGCGTCGTAGTGCCGCGGTCGCAGGGCAAGGGCGCGCTCGATGTCGGCAAGTGCCGGCCCGAACAGCCCCTCGCGGGCATAGGCAACCGAACGCATGTGCCAGCCCTGCGCGAAATCCGGCGCGTGATCGGTCAAGGCGGAGAGATGTTCGATCGCGGCACGCGAATCACCGGTCTCCAAAGCGTCCTGTCCGCGCTTGAGCAGCAGGTCCATCGCGGGCGAGCCGGATTTCGAGAACTCGTGCTCGATGTCCTTGGCCACGCGGCGCGCCTGCGCCGGGGTTTCGGCGGCTTCGAGCGCATCGAACAGCGACTCAAGGCGATCATCGTCCGCCGCCGCCGGCAGGGAAATCACCATCGCCGCGGCAAATGCCGCGACGGTACGATTGAGATATCGGCCCAGAGTGCTCATAACAGTTCAAAGATAGCGTCAGATGCCGGGATTCACACCCCCCGGTTCGATCATGAAGAAGGATTGACCAATGAGCGACATCATCGACCAGGCCGTGACGGCCCTCAGCGAGAAAATGAGCGGCGAATTCGACGGCACCGCGAAATTCGTGATCGAGGGCGAAGGCGCGATCATGATCGACGGCGAAGGCGTGCGCGCGGCGGATGACGAGGCCGACGTGACGCTGACCGCGGATGCCGACACGTTCCAGTCCATCCTCGAAGGCGATCTGGACCCCACCGCCGCTTTCATGTCCGGCAAGCTGAGCGTGGACGGCGACATGGGCATGGCCATGAAGCTGGGCGGGCTGCTCGCCTGATGGAGGCCGCGCCGCTTTTCGCAGAGATCGCCGACGGCCCAGGCAACGGGGGCGCTTGGTGGCTGACGGCCGGCGATGGCGTCAGGCTGCGGGTGGCGGCGTGGCAGGTGCCCAATGCGCGCGGCACCGTTTTGCTGTTTCCGGGGCGCACCGAGTATGTCGAAAAATACGGCCGCACGGCGCGTGACCTTGCAGAGCGGGGCTATGCGACCGTCGCGATCGATTGGCGCGGGCAGGGCTTGTCCGACCGGTTGACGACGGATGCCATGGCCGGCCATGTGACACGCTTTCCCGACTACCAGCAGGACGTGATGTCGATGGTCGCAGCGGCCAAAACGCTGGACTTGCCGCGCCCTTGGCATCTGCTGGCCCATTCCATGGGCGGCTGCATCGGTCTGCGCGCCCTGACCGAGGGGCTGGACGTGCAAAGCTGCGCCTTTTCGGGGCCGATGTGGGGTATCCAGATCGCCCCCAGCCTGCGCCCGCTGGCGTGGTCGCTGTCATGGGGCAGCCGGCATGTGGGCGCCGCGCACCGTTATGCGCCGGGAACCGCCCCGGACAACTACGTGCTGACCGAGCCCTTCGAGACCAACAAGCTGACGAACTGCCCGGAGATGTATCAATACATGATCGCCCAGGCCCGCGCCTATCCCCAGCTTGGCCTGGGCGGCCCCAGCCTGAGCTGGCTGTACGCGGCGCTGCGGGAAACGCGCACGCTGATGCGCGCGCCCTCGCCCGACATGCCCTGCGTCACCGTTGTGGGCAGCCGCGAGGAAATCGTCTGCCCGCGCCGGATCGAACACCGCATGTCGATCTGGCCCCGCGGGCAGCTGGAGGTGATCGAGGGGGGCCGCCACGAGGTGCTGATGGATGGGCCGGACATGCGCAACAGGGTGATGGATGCGATCTGCCGGGTCTATGACGGTGCCAAGGCGCGCGCCCCCGCCTGACAGGCCGGGCTGCGCCGGGATCAGGCGTCGCGCGTCACGGTTTGCCGCTGCCGACCAAGCCCCTCGATCTCCAGCTCCATGACATCGCCCTCGGTCAGGAACCGGCGCGGCGACATGCCCATGCCGACGCCCGGCGGCGTGCCCGTTGCGATCACGTCGCCGGGCTGAAGGCTCATCATTTCGGTGAGATGCGCGATGATCTGCCCCACCGAAAAGATCATCTTGCCGGTGTGGCCGGTCTGCATCCGGTCGCCGTTCAGATCGAGTGCCAGGGCCAGATCCTGCGGGTCGCCCACCTCGTCCGGCGTGACCAGCCAGGGGCCGATCGGGCCGAAGGTATCGCAGCTTTTGCCCTTGGTCCACTGGCCCGACCGTTTCGATTGAAAGGCGCGTTCGGACACGTCGTTGACCACGCAATATCCCGCCACGTGCGACAGCGCATCCGCCTCATCCACGTATTTGGCGGGCTTGCCGATGACCACGCCCAGTTCGACTTCCCAGTCCGAATGGCGCGAGCCGCGCGGCAGGCTGACGGCGTCGTTCGGCCCGACGATCGACGAGGTGGCCTTCATGAACACGATCGGATGTTCGGGCGGCTCCATGCCGGTTTCCGCCGCGTGGTCGGAGTAGTTCAGCCCGATGCCGATGAACTTGCCCACCTGCCCGACCGGCGGGCCAAGCCGGGGATCGCCCTCGACAATGGGCAAGCCGGATGGATCGACATTCGGCAGCTTGGCCAGAACCGGCCCGGCGATATCCGGGACCACCCCCGACAGATCGCGCAAGCGGCCTTCCGCATCCAGCATGCCGGGCTTTTCCTGCCCCGGCTCTCCGTATCTGACGAACCGCATCGCGTTTTCCATCCCTGTTCAAAGTCCGGCGCAGGATAGCCGCTGCATTTCGCGGTGCAAGTGGCTGGCCCCCGGCGCGGCACGGGCTATCCTTCGGGCATGGTTCTGGAATTCAAACCGCAGGGAATCTATTGCCCCGCCGGGGATTTCTTCATCGACCCCTGGGCGCCGGTGGACCGTGCGCTCATCACCCATGGCCACGCCGATCACGCCCGCCCCGGCCACACCCGCTACCTGGCCACCGCCACCGCCGCTCCGGTGATGCGGCACCGGCTCGGCGACATCACGCTGGACAGCGTGCACTATGGCGAGCGGCGGCGGATTGGCGATGCCACGGTCTCGTTTCATCCCGCAGGGCATGTACCCGGATCGGCGCAGATCCGCATCGAGGTCGGCGGCGAGGTCTGGGTCGTCTCGGGCGATTACAAGCTGGAGGCCGACCGCCTGTCCGAACCGTTCGAGCCGGTGCGCTGCCACGGCTTCGTCACCGAATGCACCTTTGGCCTGCCGGTATTCGACTGGCCTACCGAAGCGCAGGTCGCCCAAGAGATCAACGCGTGGTGGGCCGCGAATGCCGCCGAGGGGCGCTTCAGCCTGCTGGGGGCCTACGCGCTTGGCAAGGCGCAGCGCGTGCTGTCGCTACTGGACCCGTCGATCGGCCCGATCCTGACACATGGCGCGGTCGAGAACACCAACGCGGTCCTGCGCGAACAGGGCCTTGATCTGCCAGACACGCATCACGTGACCCCCGACACCAAGGCCGCCGATCACCCCGGCGCCCTGGTGGTGGCGCCGCCCGGTGCGCTGTCATCGACATGGGCGCGCCGGTTCCGGCCCGCCTCGACCGGGTTTGCCAGCGGCTGGATGCGGCTGCGGGGCGTGCGGCGGCGGCGCGCGGCGGATCGCGGCTTTGTCATCTCGGATCACGCGGATTGGGCCGGCCTCAACAAGGCGATCAAGGAAACGGACGCCGAAAACATATACGTAACGCATGGTTACACCGATATCTTCGCGCGCTGGCTGAACAGCAAAGGGTATGCAGCGCAGGTCGTGCCGACCGAGTTCACGGGCGAAACGCTGGACGAGGGCGAAGGGGCATGAAACGCTTTGTCGCGCTCTACCAGGCGGTCGATCAGACCACGAAAACCACCGTCAAGGTGGCCGCGCTGGAACGGTATTTCCGGGACGCGCCGGATGACGACAAGCTGTGGACCATCGCGCTGTTTTCCGGCCGCCGCCCCCGGCGCGCGATCACCACCACCCGGCTGCGGGAATGGGCGGCGGATCGCGCCGGCATTCCGTTGTGGCTCTTCGAGGAAACCTATCCCATCGTGGGCGATCTGGCCGAGACCATCGCGCTTGTCCTGCCGCCCCCATCGAAAGGGCAGGATGACAGCCTGACCACCTGGATCACGCGCCTGCGGGGGCTTGACGGGGCCGACGACGCAACGCGCAGGACCGCCGTTCTGGACGCGTGGGACCGCATGGAGCCCGTCGAGCGGCTGGTGTTCAACAAGTTGCTGACCGGCGGCTTTCGCGTGGGCGTCAGCCGCAAGCTGATGACCCGTGCGCTTGCGCAGGCCACGGGCCATGACGAGGCGGAGCTGGCGCATCGGCTGATGGGCGACTGGAGCCCCGAAACCACCACCTTCCGCGCCCTGATCGAGGCGCCGGACACGGCCGCGCAGGCCTCGCGCCCCTACCCGTTCTGCCTGGCCCGCGGGCTGGATGACGCGCCGCCCGAAGCGCTCGGGGTGCCGTCGGACTGGCACGCGGAATGGAAATGGGACGGTATTCGCGGGCAGGTGATCGTGCGCGCGGGCGAGCATTTCGTCTGGTCGCGGGGCGAAGAGCTGATGACCGACCGGTTCCCCGAATTCCAAGGTCTTGCCGGGATCGTGCCCGAGGGCACGGTTCTGGATGGCGAACTGCTGCCTTTTGACGGGCAAAATCCCATGCCGTTCAATGCTTTGCAGAAACGGATCGGCCGCAAGACGGTGCCGAAGGCCCTGCTGCGCGAGGCGCCCGTGGTGCTGTTTGCCTATGACCTGCTGGAAGAAAACGGGCAGGATCTGCGCGCCCTGCCCTTTGCCGAGCGGCGGGCGCGGCTGGACCGGCTGCTGGTCGCCCTGCCCGAGCGCGCGCCGCTGCGCGCCTCGCCGCTGGTGGCATTCGAGGACTGGGCCGACTTGGCGCGGATCCGCGCCACGGCCCGCGATCACCGCGCCGAAGGACTGATGCTGAAGCGGCACGACAGCCCCTATCACAC
>JAASSQ010000044.1 GCA_021767845.1 Roseovarius sp.
CAGACGATATCGGCCAGTTTCTCGGGATCGCTTTCGTCCACCTCCAGGTCGAAGCAGTCGATATCCGCGAATTTCTTGAACAGGACGGCCTTGCCCTCCATCACCGGCTTGGAGGCGAGCGCGCCGATATTGCCAAGGCCCAGCACCGCTGAGCCATTTGTCACCACGGCCACAAGGTTGCTGCGCGCCGTGTAGCGTGACGCATTGGCCTCGTCCGACTGGATTTCGAGACAGGCTTCAGCCACGCCCGGCGAATAGGCGCGGGCCAGGTCGCGGCCGTTCGCCAGCGGCTTGGTGGCGCGGATCTCCAGTTTTCCAGGCTTGGGGAATTCGTGATAGGCCAACGCGGCCTGGCGCAGGTTTTCTTTTTGATTGTCGCTCATCACGCCCTCCCTCGCGTCATTTGGTTTAGTATTAAACTATTTCTTCGGTGGTGCAATCCTGCATGCGCGGGCCGGCGCCTTGCAGCTTGCATCCCGGTCCGGCGGCGCGCAATGTGGCCGCAGGATGCGGATGGGGGAAACGCGGCGCGGGGAGTTGTCCGATGAGCCTTGTGGATGAAGCGAAAGCAGTTCGTGAAAACGCCCATGCTCCCTATTCGGGGTTCCGGGTCGGGGCGGCCGTGCGCGGTGCATCGGGCCGGATCTACCTGGGTTGCAACGTCGAGAACGCGGCCTATCCCGAAGGCACCTGCGCCGAAACCGGCGCGGTTGCCGCGATGGTGGCGGCGGGCGAGACGGAATTGACCGAAGTTGCGATCATCGCTGACAGTCCCGAGCCGATCAGCCCGTGTGGCGGGTGCCGGCAGCGTTTGGCCGAATTGGGCGGGCCGGACGTCACTATCTTGATGGCAACGCTGGACGGGCAGCGGAAAACGGCCACCCTGCGCGAATTGCTGCCCGGCGCCTTCGCCCGGGCCAGCCTGCCGCGGGGCTGAGCGATGGAAGCCCGGTCGATCATCGCCAAGTTGCGGGACAGGGTGCCGGTGTCGCAGGGCGAACTGGCATGGTTCGCGACTGGCTTGGCCGATGGGCAAGTCAGCGACGCGCAAGCGGGCGCCTTTGCCATGGCGGTTGTCCTGAACGGGCTGGACGAGGCCGGGCGCACGGCCTTGACGCTGGCGATGCGCGACAGCGGCGAGACCCTGGCATGGGATGTGCCGGGGCCGGTTCTGGACAAGCATTCCAGCGGCGGCATCGGCGATTGCGTGAGCCTGATCCTGGCCCCGGCATTGGCCGCTTGCGGGGCCTACGTGCCGATGATCTCGGGGCGTGGGCTGGGGCATACGGGCGGCACGCTCGACAAGCTGGAGAGCGTTCCGGGCCTGCGCACGGATCTGTCGGGCGAGGCGTTTCGAGGGGTCGTGCAGGATACCGGCTGCGCCATCGTCAGTGCCGGGCCCCGCATGGCCCCCGCCGACCGGCGGCTCTATGCGGTGCGTGACGTGACCGCGACGGTGGAAAGCCTCGACCTGATCACCGCATCGATCCTGTCCAAGAAGCTGGCAGCAGGTCTTGAAGGGCTGGTGTTGGACATCAAGCTGGGCTCCGGCGCCTTCATGAAGACGCGGGACGACGCCCAGGCCCTGGCCCATGCGCTTGTCACCACGGCGAACGCGGCCGGGTGCCGGACAAGCGCGGTGATCTCGGACATGAACCAGCCGCTTGCCCCGGCGGCGGGCAACGCCCTGGAAGTGGCCGAGGCGATGCGGGTTCTGACGGGCGAAAAGGGTGGGCGGCTGACCGAGTTGACGGGAGTGCTTGGCGGCTTGGCGCTTGCCGATGCCGGGCTGGCCAAAGATGCGGGGCAGGGCGCCGCCATGATCGCGCGTTCCCTGGCCGATGGCCGCGCCGCCGAACGGTTCGACCGGATGATCGCCGCGATGGGTGGACCTGCGGATTTCGCCGCAAACTGGGCCACGGCGTTGCCCATGGCACCGGCGGTTCGCGATTTGCCCGCGCCCAGGGCGGGGTATCTGGCGGCATTCGACGGCGAGGCGATCGGGCTGGCGGTGATCGGTCTTGGCGGCGGCCGGAAGGTCGAGACCGACAAGGTGGATCCGGCTGTCGGCCTTGACCGGATTCTGCCGCTCGGGGCACGGGTCGAGCGAGGCGATACGCTGTTGCGTCTCCATGCCCCGGATGAGGCGACTGCGGGCAGGGCGGCGCAGGCTGTGCTGGCCGCGATCACCATCAGCGATACGCCATGTGACCTGCCGCCGCTTGTGCATGACAGGCTGGGGTGACGATGGCGCGGGCGTTCCTTGTCGTCATGGACTCGGTCGGGATCGGCGGTGCCCCGGATGCCGACCGCTATTTCAATGGCGATGTGCCGGACACGGGCGCGAACACGGTCGCGCACATCGCGCAGGCGCGGCCCGGCGGGTTGCATCTGCCGCATCTCGATGCGCTTGGGCTGGGGGCGGCGCTGAAGTTGGCCTCGGGGGACGACGCGCCGGGACTGGGGCGCAACCCGCAAGGGCTTTGGGGGTGCGCCACGGCGAGGGCGGCGGGCAAGGACACGCAGACCGGGCATTGGGAGTTGGCGGGCGTTCCGATCCCTTGGGAATGGCATGTCTTCCCGGACACTACGCCCGCCTTTCCGCCAGGCATCGTTCGGGCCGTGTGTGAGACTGCAGGGACCGACGGCATCCTGGGAAATTGCCATGCTTCGGGCACCGAGATCGTCGCCCGGCTGGGGGCCGAGCATCTGCGCACCGGCTGGCCGATCTGCTATACCTCGGCCGACAGCGTGTTCCAGGTCGCCGCGCATGAAGGGGCGTTCGGCCTGGACCGTTTGCTGCGCCTGTGCCGAGAGATCGCGCCCTTGCTGCACGACATGCGGGTGGGGCGCGTGATCGCGCGCCCCTTTGCGGGCGATGTGCTGCAGGGGTTCACCCGAACCGGCAACAGGCAGGATTTCGCGCTTGCCCCGCCGGCGCCAACCTTGTGCGACCGCGTTCAGGCGGCAGGCGGCAAGGTGCACGCGGTCGGCAAGATCGGCGACCTATTCTCGATGCGGGGGATCGATGATGTCGTGAAAGGCAGTGACGCCGAACTGATCGGATACCTCGCCCGCTGGCTGGACGAGGCCGAGGAGGGCAGCCTGACCTTTGCCAATTTCGTGGAATTCGACAGCCTTTACGGCCATCGCCGCGATGTCGAAGGCTATGCCGCCGCCCTCGAATGGTTCGATCGTGAAATCGGCCGCCTGTTGCCGTGTCTGCGACAGGGTGACCTGCTGATCCTGACGGCGGATCACGGCAATGATCCGACGTGGTGCGGAACCGACCACACGCGCGAACGTGTCCCGGTTCTGGTGGCGGGTGCGGGGCGCGGATCGTTCGGCCATGTGGCCTTTGCCGATGTAGGGGCCAGCGTGGCGGCCCATCTGGGTGTGGCCGCACCGGGCGCCGGGCGCAGTTTTCTTCCCTGAAGGGGGCGGGCGGGCCGTTGCCCTTGGCGGCAGTTTCTGAAAAGAAAGCCGAAACGCCGCCGCATGAGACAGCCGAGGACCAGCCATGAAAGATCATCTCACCGTCGTGAAACATCCGCTTGTGCAGCACAAGCTGACCTTGATGCGGGAAAAGGGCACCTCGACCGCCGTGTTCCGGCAGCTTCTGCGCGAGATCAGCCAGCTTCTGGCCTACGAGGTCACCTATGAGCTGGACATGACCACGCGGCAGATCGACACGCCGCTGCAGACGATGGACGCCCCGGTTCTGGCGGGCCGCAAGCTGGCGCTGATCTCGATCCTGCGGGCCGGGAACGGCCTGCTCGACGGGATGCTGGAATTGATCCCCTCGGCGCGGGTTGGCTTTGTCGGGCTCTACCGCGACGAGGCAACGCTCAAGCCGGTGCAGTATTATTTCAAGGTGCCGGATTACCTGGACGACCGCATGGTGATCGTGGTCGATCCGATGCTGGCGACGGGCAATTCCTCGGCCGCGGCGGTCGATCTGCTGAAGGAGGCCGGCGCCAAGAACATTCGCTTCCTGTGCCTGCTGGCCGCGCCCGAGGGCGTGGCGCGCATGAAAGAGGCGCATCCCGACGTGCCCATCGTGACGGCCGCGCTGGACGAGCGGTTGAACGAAAAGGGATATATCCTGCCGGGACTAGGGGATGCGGGTGACCGGATGTATGGCACAAAATAAGCCATTCACTGTTTACTAGTCGTCACAAATCAGGCACTCTCAAGCCGTCTGTCTTGGGGGACGAGCATGAGAGTGTCGAGACTGCTGGCGATCGCTGCCGTTGCCGCGTCGTTCGGAACCGGGCCGGTAGAGGCCCAGTCGTTGTCTGAAAAAACGGTGCCCGCGGAATTTCCGCCCGCGTCCTATACCGGACGGCAATACGTTGACAGCGAAGGCTGCGTGTTCGTGCGCGCCGGGATCGACGGGAACACAACCTGGGTGCCGCGCGTGACGCGGGGACGCAAGGTGATCTGCGGGTTCAAACCAAGCCTGCCATCGGCGCGCAGCGCGCAATCCGAGCCTCAGCCGCGCGCCGAGCCACAGCCGCGCAGCGCGCCCGAAACGCAGCCTGCGCGCCGTGTCGAAACGCAGGCCCGCCAAACGGCCCCGGCCCGCGCGGTCCGTCGAGCGCCCGTGGCTGAACCGCGCCAGCCCGCCCCGCGGACCGCGCCCACCGTCGCCGCTGGTCCCGCCAAGCCCAGGTCAAAGGCGGCCGCACCCTCAAAGCGTGTCACGAAAAAGGTTCCGGCTCCGACGGCCGAGACCTCGTGCAAGGGCTTGAGCAAAGTATCGCAACGCTACGCGGGCACATCCGGTGTGCGCTGCGGGCCGCAGACCGTGCCCCATGTCACATATCTGTCGGGCGGAGGCGGCACCGGTGCCAAGGCGCGTCCGATGGGCGATGCCGCGATCTCGCCCCGCATCACCGGGGGGGCGGCCCACGGCGCTCGGACGGCCGCCACGTCGCCGGTTGTCACTGAAAAACAGGTTGCCCGCTTGCCCGGATCCACCCGGATCGTGCCGCGCCACGTGCATGAAAAGCAGGTGAAGGCCCATGGGATTGCCGTGCCCGAGGGTTACAAGAAGGTTTGGGACGATGACCGCCTGAACCCGTATCGCGCTCATCAGACCGTGCGCGGCAAGGCCCGGATGGAGGTGATCTGGTCCAGAACCGTACCCCGCTACCTGATCGAGCGGGAAACCGGCCGCGACGTGACCTACAAGTATCCCGGCCTGCAATACCCCTATACCAGCTTCGCCGAACAGCGCGCCGCCGGTGTGACGGTGGTCACGCAAGGCCAAGTGGTGCCAGATCCGGTTCGCGTCACACGCAGCGCCGGTGCCGCGCCGCGCACGGTTGTCTCGACGCAATCGGCACCTGCGCCCAAGAAGATCCGTGCGGCCAGCCATCGCTTTGTGCAGGCGGGCGTGTTCCGCGACCGAGCGCAGGCCGAGCAGGCCGCACGGCGCCTGGCCAATACCGGCCTGCCTGCGCGGATGGGGCGGCTGACGCGCGGGGATGAGACCTACAGCCTTGTTCTGGCCGGGCCTTTCCGCACCCAGCCGGATCTGCAGCATGCCCTGCGGCAGGTGCGCGGGGCAGGTTTTGCCAATGCGCGGCTGCGCAAGTGAGACAAGCGGGCGCGTCATGGCGGCGCGCCCCTGTCAGGCCGGTCACTCGCCGGGGCGTTTCAGGCTGAATTTCTCGCGCACGACGGTGTAATCGCGGTATCCCATGCGGGCCAGCGGGTTGAAGGCCAGCACGTCGAATACCCCGTCCTTCAGGCAATCGTCGCGGATATGCACGCCCGTCACCTCGCCGAAGACGGCGAAATTGGCCTTGCCGGGCAATTGCACGATCTGCGTCAGCCTGCATTCCAGGTTGGCCGGTGCGGCGGCGACACGGGCGCAGTCGATGGTGTCGCAGGCGGCCTTGTCCAGACCCGCGAGGCTGAACTCGTCCTCGTCCTTGTCCCACGGGCCAGAGGTGCGGTTCATGGCGTCGCGCATCGCGTATTCCACGATATTCACGCAGAAAACCCCGGTCTCGCGGATGTTGGCCACGCTGTCCTTGGTGTCGCCCTGATCCTCTTTCGACGAGGTCGAGGAGAACATGACCTGCGGCGGCACATAGGCGACGGCGTTGAAGAAAGAGTAGGGGGCGAGGTTGTCCCGGCCCTCGCCATCGCGGCTTGAAATCCAGCCGATCGGCCGGGGCGAGACGATGGCGTTGAAGGGATTGTGCGGCAGGCCGTGGCCGTCTTCGGGGCGATAGAACATGCGGGGCGCCTTGTGATTATCGGGGTTTGTGCCAGACCTAACGCCGTGCTACGCGCAATTCCAGCCGATTTTGCAAGGAGTTGCCGGGTGTACGATCTGCGCCCCGAGACGGAGGAGGACTGGTGGGAGGTCGAGGCGCTCTACGACCTGTGCTTCGCGCCCGGGCGCGAGGCCCTGTCCTCCTACCGGCTGCGCGACGGCGTGGAGCCGGTGCGCGGCCTGAGCCTTGTGGCGCGCGACGGCGACGGCATCCTGGCCGGCGCGATCCGGTTCTGGCCGGTTCTGATCGGCCGCGACACGGCGTTGTTGCTGGGGCCGGTGGCGGTGCACCCGACGCGGCAGGGCGAGGGGCTGGGGGGCTGGCTGATCCGCGAAAGCCTTGACCTGGCCGCCCGGCAGGGCTGGGAGCGGGTGCTGCTGGTGGGCGATGCGCCCTATTACGCACGGTTCGGCTTTGACAGGCTGGACGGCGTTGAGATGCCGCCGCCCACCAACCCCGACCGGGTTCTGGGGCTGGAGTTGACCCCGGGCGCATGGCGGAATGTCGCCGGCAAGGTGACACGCTGCGCTTGAAAACCGCCGCTGCCCGCGCGATCCTGACGTGGCAAGCGGAGGCGGCAGGCCATGGAAATCATTGCAAAACAACTGGATGAGCAGGAGGTCGCCCGCCGGCTCGAGGCGCTGGCCCGGACCCATGCGCGCGCCGCGACCCCTGCCTTGCAGGTGCTCAACATGATCGGTGGGCAGGCCGAGACGCTGCTGGACCGCCTGCCGCCTCAGGTGCGCGTCCGGCTGGAGGAGGCCACGGAACAGGCGCTTCTGGCGGCGATGGAGGCCGCGCACCGGTCGCGCGGGACCGTGGCCGACAGCCCCGGCTGGATGACCCGCGCCCTGAGCACGGCGATGGGCGCGGCGGGCGGCTGGGGCGGGCTGCCGACGGCGCTGGCAGAGCTGCCCGCCACCACCACGATCCTGCTGCGCGCCATCCAGGACGTCGCCGTGGAGCACGGATTTTCGCCGGAAGAACAAGGGGTTCGCCACGATTGCGTGCAGGTCTTCGCCGCCGCGGGGCCGCTCGACCATGACGACGGAGCGGACCTCGCCTTCCTGAGCACGCGGCTGGCGGTGACGGGGGCAACCGTGCAGACGGTGATCGCGCGGGTGGCGCCCAGGCTGGCCACGGTGCTGGGGCAGAAACTGGCCGCGCAGACGGTACCGGTGCTGGGCGCGGCGGCGGGGGCGGCGACGAATTATGCCTATGCCAGCTACTACCAGCAGATGGCGCATGTGCATTTCGGGCTGCGGCGGCTGGCGATCGAGGCCGACCGCGACCACGCCGATCTGGTCGCCGAGTTCCGGGCGCTGGCGGGGCAGCGTACGGTGCCCCGGCGCTGAGCGCAACGAATCACCGCCAAACCACTGATTAACAAGCAAAACCAGCTGTCGGTATAACGTCGGTATTACGTCGGTATCGCGTCGGTATCCGGCACTGTCGCGGGCCGGGTTAACCCACCGTGCGTTGCATCCCTGGGCGGGCCGGGGCCTCCGGCGGGGGTATTTGGGCCAAGAAGATGCCCGCAGGCCCCCGCCTTCATCGTTCGTGAAATACTCCGGGGGTGAATTGGCCGCAGGCCAAGAGGGGGCAGCGCCCCCAGTCCCCGGCGCGCGGGACGCGCGCAAGACCGGGCGGGTCGCGCCGGTCAGAGCTTGCCGCGCAGGTAGTCCATCACGGCCGGGCGCACCGATTGTTCGCCGCGGTCGCGGGCGTCGAAGATCACGCGGCGCAACTCGGTCAGGTCGGTGCGGCGCAGGATCGACTTGACCGGGCCGATCGAGGCCGGGCGCATCGACAAGGTGCGCAGCCCGATCGCCGCGAGGCAGGCGGCCTCGACCGGGCGGCCGGCATCCTCGCCGCAGAAGCTGAGCGGCGTGGCCGAAGCCTCGCAGCGGGCCACGATGCCTTCGATGAAGGTCAGGAAGCTGACATTGAGCGTGTCGTAGCGGCGGCGCACCAGCTCGTTCTCGCGGTCGGCGGCGAAGAAGAACTGCTTGAGATCGTTGCCGCCGATCGACAGGAAATCGACCTCGGCATAGAAGCTGTCGGGCGCGAAGGCGAGCGAGGGGGTTTCGAGCATCGCGCCCACCTCGAGCGTTTCGGGCAGGGGGTGGCCGAGGATGCGTTCGCGGGCCATCGCCTTGTCCATCTCGGCGCGGGCGGCGGTGTATTCCTCGCGCTGGGCGACGAAGGGGAACATCACCGTCAGCGGGCGCCCGGCGGCGGCGCGGATGAGCGCCTGGAGCTGCATCCGCATCACGCCGGGCTTGTCGAGCCCCACCCGCACGGCGCGCCAGCCGAGCGCGGGGTTCGGCTCGTCCACGGCCTTCATGTAGGGCAGCACCTTGTCCGACCCGATGTCGAGCGTGCGGAACACCACGCGCTTGCCGCCGGCGGCGTCCATCACGCGGGCATAAAGCTCGCTCAGTTCGGCGCGCTTGGGCATGTGGTTGCGCACCAGGAACTGAAGCTCGGTGCGGAAGAGGCCCACGCCTTCGGCGCCGGAGCTTCCCAGGCTGGGCAGGTCGGCCATCAGCCCGGCATTCATCTGCATCGCGATGCGCGTGCCGCAGAGGGTTTCGGCGGGCTTGTCGCGGAGCGAGGCGTAGCGTTCCTGGGCCTTGGCCTGCATGGCCATCTTGTCGCGAAACGCCGCCGTCACGGTATCGTCGGGGCGCAGGTGGACCACGCCCTGGTCGCCATCGACCAGCACGTGATCGCCGTTCAGCGCCTCGGTGGTGATGCGGTCGGCATGGATCACCAGAGGGATCGCCAGCGCGCGGGCCACGATCGCCGCGTGGGAGCCGACCGAGCCTTCCTCGAGCACGATGCCCTTGAGCGCGCGGCCATAATCCAGCAGTTCCGCCGGGCCGATGTTGCGCGCGACCAGGATCGGGTCGGGCGGCATCTCGGCGCCGGTTTCGTGGCCCTGGCCGGTGAGGATGCGCAACAGGCGGTTGCTGAGATCGTCGAGATCGTGCAGCCGGTCGCGCAGGTAGGCATCGGTGACCTGGCCCATGCGGGCGCGGGCGGTGGATTGTTCCTTTTCGACCGCCGCCTCGGCCGAGAGGCCGCGGCCGATATCCTCTTCCATGCGGCGCAGCCAGCCCTTGGAATTGGCGAACATGCGGTAGGCTTCGAGCACCTGGAGCTGTTCCTTGTCACCGCTGGCGGCGGTGGACAGCATCCGGTCCACGCCCACGCGCAGATCCTCGACCGCCTCGTGCAGGCGCTCGCGCTCGCGCTGGGGATCGTCGGCGATGGGGTTGGTGACGACCACGCGGGGTTCGTGCAGCCAGACATGGCCCTGTGCCGCGCCCTCTTGCGCGCCGGTGCCGCGGAACAGCACGGCCTGCTGGTGGCGGGCGGACATGGCCGCGCCTTCACCGACGAAGGCGCCCAGCTCGGCCATCTCGGCCAGCACCATGGCCACGACCTCGAGCGCGTAGACCTCTTCGTCCGAATAGGTGCGCGAATCCTTGGATTGCACGACGAGAACGCCCAGCATCTCGCCCAAGCGCTGCACGGGGACGCCGAGGAAGGCGCAATAGGCCTCTTCGCCGGTTTCGGGCATGTAGCGGAAACCGGGCGTGCCGGGGGCGTCGTCGGTGTTGACGATCTTGCCGGTGCGCGCCACGCGCCCGACCAGCCCCTCGCCCAGGCGCATGCGGGTTTCGTGCACCGCCTGCGGGTTCAACCCTTCGGTGGCGCAAAGTTCCAGCGTGTCCTCGTCGCGGAACAGGTAGATCGAGCAGACCTCGGTGCGCATTTCCTCGGCGATGAGCCGGGTGATGCGGTCGAGCCGCTGCTGGCCGGCGGCATCCTCGGCCATGACGGCGCGCAGGCGGCCGAGCATCTGGCGGCTGTCTGTCTGGAAATCCTGCGTCATGTCAAAAGCCCTGCGTCCCCCGCCGCGTCAGGCGGACAAGCCTGCGGGCCCCACCCGGGCGAGGGTGCAGGCGTCAGGCCGATTTGTCCAATTCGAACGCATCATGCAGCGCCTGAACGGCGAGTTCCATGTATTTCCGGTCGATCAGCACGGAAATCTTTATCTCGGAGGTTGCGATGACCTTGATGTTCACGCCTTCGTCCGAGAGCGTCCTGAACATCCGGGCGGCGACGCCCGACTGGCTGCGCATCCCGATGCCCACGGCCGAGACCTTGGCGACATTGGTGTCGGCCACGAGGTCGTGGTAGTTGATGTCGCCGCGCTCCTTGGCCTCCTGCAGGGCCTTCTCGGCGCGCAGCACCTGATCGGTGGGGCAGGAGAAGGTCATGTCGGTGCGCCCCTCTTCGGAGATGTTCTGCACGATCATGTCCACGTTGACGCCGGCTTCGGACAGCGGGCCGAAGATGGCGGCGGCAATGCCGGGGCGGTCGGCCACGGAAATGAGGGTCATTTTCGCCTCGTCGCGCGAATAGGCGATCCCGTTGACGACATTGGATTCCATGATTTCCTCCTCGGCGCAGACAAGGGTGCCCGCGTCATCCGACTGTTCCTCGAAGCTGCTGAGCACGCGCAGTTTCACGTTATACCGCATGGCCAGTTCCACCGAGCGGGTTTGCAGCACCTTGGCCCCGAGCGAGGCCAGTTCCAGCATTTCCTCGAACGCGATCCGGTCAAGCCTGCGGGCCTTGTCGCAGATCCGTGGATCGGTGGTGTAGACGCCGTCCACATCCGTGTAGATGTCGCAGCGTTCGGCATCGAAGGCGGCGGCGAAGGCAACGGCGGTGGTGTCCGATCCGCCGCGCCCGAGAGTGGTGATGCGGCCCTCGGGGCTGATGCCCTGAAAGCCCGCGACGACGGCCACGCGCATCCCTTCGGCGAACTTGGCGGTGATGTTGTCGGGGGGGATGTCCTCGATCCGGGCGGCGGAATGGGCCGAGGTGGTCTTGACCGGCACCTGCCAGCCCTGCCAGCTGCGCGCGGGCACGTCCATTTCCTGCAAGGTCAGCGCCATCAGCCCGGCGGTGACGTTTTCGCCCGAGCTGACCACGGCATCGTATTCGCGCGCGTCGTAGAGCGGCGAGGTTTCGCCCACCAGCCCCACCAGCTTGTTGGTTTCGCCCGACATGGCCGAGACGATGACGATCACGTCATAGCCCTTGGCCACCTCGACGCCGACGCGCTTGGCGGCGCGGCGGATGCGGTCGGTCGTGGCGACGGAGGTGCCGCCGAATTTCATCACGAGAACGGGCATGGCGCGTCCCTTGCTGCAATCGGGCGCGGTTTACGCGGGGTTGCGGGCAAGGGCAAGGTGCAAGCCGCACGGCGGCGCCAATTTGCCTTGGCCGTGTCAGGCGGGCCGTGTCAGCCGGGACGCTGGAGGCTGTCGCGCAGTTTCTTCATGCGGCGCTGGAAGGTGCGGCGGTGCATGTTGAGGCGGCGGGCGGCCTCGGTCGTGTTGTCGCCGGATTCGCGGTAGATGCGCTGCATGTGTTCGAGCCGGGCGCGATCGGGGTCGATGGGATTGTCGGGCGGGGCGGGCTGGCCCTCGGGCGGGGCCAGAAGGGCGGCCACGATCTCGTCGGCGGTGACGGGTTTGGCGAGGTAGTCGATCGCGCCGTGCTTGACGGCGGCAACGGCGGTGGGGGTGTTGCCATAGCCCGTGAGCACGATGGGGCGCGCGTCGGGGCGGCTGCGGGCCAGGGCGTCGATGAAGCTGAGGCCCGAGCCGTCCCCGAGGCGCAGATCGACCACGGCAAAGGCGGGCGGCGCGGGGTCCAGCCGGTCGATCGCGGCCGCGACGGATGCGGCGGAGGTCACGGCAAAGCCGCGCTTTTCCAGCGCCTTGGCCAGTTGTGCGCGCAGCGCGTCGTCATCCTCGAGAATGAGGAGCGAGCGGTCGGAGATGTCTTCGAGATCCTTCACGGGCGCGATCCTTCCTGTCGCAATCTGCAAGGGGCTACGCGCCACGCGCCGCGGTGGATCGGGCGTTCACGCGGATGTCAGAATCCGGGATGCGGCGGTATGCAGGACCGGCCCACGCGGGCGCGGATCGCCTCAGAACGGGTGCGGGCGCCCGTCCCAGGTGAGGAATTCGCCGGTGGTGGCCGTGTCGAGCGCCTCGAAGCGGGCCATCAGCCCGTCGGCGGACTGATCGACCGAGATGTCGGCGGCCTCACCGCCCATGTCGGTGCGGACCCAGCCGGGGTGGTAGATGCCCACGGGGATCGAAAGCTGCGCGAGGTCCACCGCCAGGTTGCGCCCGAGATTGAGCGCCGCGGCCTTGGAGGCGCGGTAGATATAGCTGCCGCCCGGTGCCAGCGTGGAACTGGCCATCTGGCTGGAGATGATCGCGATCTTCGGGGCGGGCGCGCGTTGCAGGTGGGGCAGCAGCGACTGCACCGTGAGAAAGACACCGGTGACGTTGGTGGCGAAGGTGTCGGCCCACATGCCCGCGGGGTAGCCATCGGCAAGGCGCTCGCCCTTGTCGGGATAGATGCCCGCGTTGCAGATCAGCAGGTCCACGGCCTGCCCGTCGAGCCGATGGGCGAGGGCCGCCTGGCTGGCCGGGTCGGCCACGTCGAGCGCGGCCAGATCGCCGCCGCCCTGCCGCGAGGTGCCGGTCACGCGGTGGCCGGCGGCGGTATAGCGGGTCATGAGGGCCTGTCCGATGCCGCGGCTGGCCCCGGTGATGACGAGATGCATGTGAACGGATGCTCCTGTGGCAGGGTGGGCGTTGCGTGGCGCGCGCGATTGCGGTGGGCCGGTTCGGTCGGGTGCGGTCAGTTGGTCTTGCGGCCCGGAAGGAAGGGCAGGGGGGTGACGGGCACGCCCTCTTCGATCAATTTGCGGGCCTCTTCGGGCTTGGCCTCGCCGTGGATGGGACGTTCGGGGCTGTCGCCGGCATGGATGCTGCGGGCCTCGGCCGCGAAGTTTCGACCGACATATTCGGAATGTCTCTCGATCTGCTTGCGCAGTTCGGCCATCGCCTGTTCGGCCGGGCTGGCCGGTTGGCTGAGGGCGCCGGGCCGCGGGGCCGGGTCAGGCGCGGGCGCGGCCTCGTCCGCCGTGGCCGATCTGCGCCCGCTGGACAGGCGCGGGGCCATCATGGCCTTGTCCACATTGGCCGATCCGCAGACCGGGCAGGCCACCATGCCCGCCGCCTTGAGCGTGTCGTAGGCATCGGCGGACTGGAACCAGCTGTCGAACCTGTGGTCCTGATCGCATTTGAGCGCGAAGTTGATCATCGGGCACCCATTGAAAAACCGGGGCAATACTTATTGGAAACCGCCCGGCAATCAAGTGCAGAGACGGTCAGCCGCGCAGCGTGCGCGGGTCGAAGTGGCGGATGAGCTGTGCCAGTTCGGGCTCGCTGATCCGCGCCGCGGCCTTGCGGGGGCGCAGCCATTTGCGCCGCCGTTCCCCTGCCTCGGGGTAGTCGCGGGCCAGCGACTTGACCTTGACGGGAAAGACCAGCCCCAGACAGGGCAGGCTGGTGCGGGGATCGGTGGCCTTGAGATAGGAAAAGAGGCCGATGCATTGCTCGATCGCCTTGCCGCGCACCCCGGCCTCTTCCCAGGCTTCGGTGAGGGCGGTCTCACCGGGGGTCTTGTCGGGGATGGGCCAGCCCTTGGGCACGATCCAGCGCCCCGAGCGGCGGCTGGTGATCAGCAGGATTTCCGGCTTGTCCTTGGTGACGCGGTAGCACAGGGCGGCGAATTGCGTGCGCAGGTCCGTCTTGGATTGCGGGCGCAGCGCGATGGGCAATTGCCTGTTGGCATGTAGTGTCATGGTCGCCCTCGTGTCTGCCCGGCCCCGTTTCGTCCAAGTATAGGCCAAGTCCCCGGCGCAAGGCCAGCGTCCTGTTGGGCCGATCCGCGGTGGCCCCGGTAATCTGAGTAAAAAAATCAGAATTGACAATTCTGACAGGTTTTGTCAGATTTCGACTCATGCCACGCCACCCCATGCGGGCCAGCCGGTATCCAATCGACAAGACAGGGAGCTTTGGCATGGGCAAGACCGACAGACCGCATCTTCCGCTGCCGCCCGGCGCGACCGCCGCCGCGGAACGGGACGTATGGCGCCGCGACATCATCGCCGTCGCCTTCCAGGGGGGCGTGACCAGCGATTACTGGCTGGAGGCGCTGCTGGACCGGATGGAGGCGCGGCGATGATCCGGGCGCAGACCACCGCGCAGCCCGAGCTGCAACCCGATCCGACCTGGCACGACGCCCGCGCCCTGACGCAGGGCGGACAGACCGCGACCATCGTGCTGGATGGCAAGATCTATACCCTGCGCATCACCCGCGCGGGCAAGCTGATCCTGACCAAATGAAACACGCGCGCAACAGCGAGATGGTGGGCGCGTTCCCGGTCTCGGCCCTCGACAACCTGGCGCCCGGCGAGGCGCTGGCCGTGCTGTGCCTGCGCCGCATGCAGGAAGGCCCCGAGACGCTTGAGGCGCTGCTGGTGCCGGCCCTGGGGCCGGTCGCGGCCAAGGCATGCCTGCGCGCCTTTTCCGAGGTGATGGGGTTGGTGCAGCGCCACGGGCGCCGGCCGCTGGCCCGGCATGGCGCGGGGTGCCGCTGTGTGGGATCGGACGAGGCGGTGCTGGCGCATTTCCTGATGGTCGCGGCGACGGGCGACCGCGAGGATGCGATGCTGATCGCATCGCTTCTGGTCGAGGGGCCGCTGTTGCTGCCGATGACCGAGGCGGCGCGGACCGCCGGGCTCTACCTGCATCGCGCGGGGCTGCGGCAGCGGGCGGCCTTTCCCGAGCCGGTCAGCGCCACCCGCCATTGAGAGACCCCGCAGGAGCAAGGAAAGACCCAAGCGATGATGATCTGTCACTGCATGTCGATCACCGACCACGACATCCGCCGCGCCGTGGACTGGATGCGCGCCTCGGATGCGCACACGGTCATCACCCCCGGCAAGGTCTACCGCGCGCTTGGCAAGCGTGCGGATTGCGGCGGATGCCTGCCCAGGTTCATTGACACACTGAAAGAGTGTGACAGGTTCGAAGTACCGATGGAGTTGCGCGGTCTGCGCCGCGGCATGACACAGGGAGAGCACGGATGAAGGGCGACGAGAAGGTAATCGAGTATCTCAACAAGGCGTTGCGCAGCGAGTTGACCGCCGTCAGCCAATACTGGCTGCATTACCGCCTGCAGGAGGATTGGGGATACGGCAGGATCGCGGCCAAGAGCCGCGAGGAAAGCATCGAGGAGATGCACCATGCCGACAAGC
>JAASSQ010000269.1 GCA_021767845.1 Roseovarius sp.
CATGCTCCTCGTTGGGCTGGAAGATGAACACGGCGCGGCCGTTGAAATCCCCGCTCTCGGCCAGGATCTTCGCCGCGCCAAGCGCCATGCTCATATGCCCGTCATGGCCGCAGGCATGCATCCGCCCCGCGGCTTCCGAGGCATGATCCACCCCGCCGGTCTCGGTGATCGGCAGAGCATCCATGTCGGCGCGGATGCCGATGGCGCGCGGGCCATTGCCCCGCTGCAAAACCCCCACGACCCCGCAGCCGCCGATGCCGCGATGCACCTCCAACCCGAACGAGGCCAGCAATTCCGCCACCCGCGCGCTGGTCCGGGGCAGGTCGAACCCCAGTTCCGGGTGCCGGTGAAACCCGTGCCGCCAGCCGCGCATTTCCGCCGCGATCGCCTCCGCGCGCTGCATGGCCTACCCCCTCGGCGCGATCAGGATCGCGCGGAAATCGTTGACATTGGTCAGGGTCGGGCCGGTCACCACCTGCCCCCCGACCGCCTCGAAAAAGCCGTGCGCGTCGTTGCGCGCCAGCGCGTCGGCCGGGTCCGCGCCCGCCGCAAGCGCCCGCGCCAGCGTGTCGGGGCCGATGGTGGCGCCCGCCACCTCGGCCGCACCGTCCACCCCGTCGGTGTCGCAGGCCAGCGCGTGAATGCCCGGCGCGCCCTCCAGCGCGATGGCCATCGCCAGCGCGTATTCCGCGTTCGGCCCGCCGATCCCGTCACCCTTGCGCGTCACCGTCAACTCGCCCCCCGACAGCAGCACCACCGGCGCATCGCCCGAGCCAAGCGCGCCTTGCAGCTCCAGCGCCAGCGCCGCATGATCGCGCGCCATTTCCCGCGCCTCGCCCTCCAGCGCATCGCCCAGCACCCGCACGGTAAAGCCCGCGTCGCGCGCGATCCCGGCGGCGGCCTCCAGCGATTGCGACGGCGCGGCGTAGATCACGTTCTCGACCCGCGCCAGCCGCGCATCCCCCGGCGGCACCACCCCGGTCGGCCCGTCCAGAACCGCGCGCACCGAGGCGGGCATCTCGATCCCGTGCCGTTCCAGGATCGCGCGCGCCTCAAGGGGCGTGCTGGCATCGCCCACCGTCGGCCCCGATCCGATCATCGCCGGATCATCCCCCGGCACGTCCGAGATCATCAGCGCCAGCATCCGCGCGGGATGCGCGGCCGCGGCCAACTGCCCGCCCTTGACCCGGCTCAGATGCTTGCGCACCACGTTCATCTGCCCGATCGCCGCGCCCGAGGCCAACAGCGCCTCGTTCACCGCCTGCTTTTCCTCCAGCGTGATCGCCCCCGCCGGCTGCACCAGCAGCGCCGAGGCCCCGCCCGAGATCAGCGCCAGCACCATGTCGTCCTCGCCCAACCCGGCCAGCAGCTCCAGCATCCGCGCGCTCGCCTCCATCCCGGCACGGTCCGGCACGGGATGCGCCGCCTCGACGATCTCGATGCCCGCGCAGGGCCGGGCATAGCCATAGCGCGTGATGACCAGCCCCTCGCAGGGGCCGTAAACCGCCTCGACCGCCTCGGCCATGCGCGCACTCGCCTTGCCCGCGCCGACCACCACCAGCCGTCCCGAGGGCCGCGGCGGCAGGCTGCCGGCCAGGCTCTGCATCGGATCGGCCACCTCGACCGCGCGGTCGAACAGGCGCCGCAGGAAGCGGATCGGATCGGACATCGGGGCACCTCATTGCAAATCGTCGCGCCACCCTAGCGCGGCGGCCCGGCCACGCAACAGCCCTGTCTCCGCCCGCCGCTTCATCTGGCTCCCAATACCTCGGGGGAGTCGCCCGCAAGGGCGACGGGGGCAGCGCCCCCAGACCCGCGCGCAAACCTTGCACAGCTTGACAATCTGGGGCGCGCGCGCGACAGACGCGCCCATGTTGACCACCTTCCTCCAGGTCGCCTTGGGCGGCGCGATCGGCGCGGTGCTGCGCTTCGGCACCGGGCTGGCAATGCTGCGCGTGGCCGGGCCGGGATTCCCCCTTGGCGTGCTGACGGTGAATGTCGCGGGCTCTTTCCTGATGGGGGTGTTCGCGGTCTTCGCCTTCCACAAGGGGATGGAGCATCTCGGCCCCTTCGTCATGACCGGCATCCTGGGCGGCTTCACCACCTTCTCGGCCTTCTCGCTCGAAGCGTTCACGCTCTATGAACGCGGGCAGATCGGCTCGGCCGGGCTCTACGTGGCGCTGTCGGTGGTCCTGTCCATCGCCGGGCTCGGCCTCGGGGTGTGGCTGGCACGGGGGATCTGGGCATGAGCGGCGTGCAAACCCTCACCGTCAGCGCGGACGCCGCCGACCAGCGGCTCGACCGCTGGCTGCGCAAGCAGTTCCCGCACGTCCCGCAGGGCCGCATCGAGAAGATGTGCCGCAAGGGCGAATTGCGGGTCGATGGCGGGCGGGTCAAGGCCAACACGCGGCTCGCGGCAGGACAGCAGGTCCGCATCCCGCCCTTGCCCGATCCAGGCCAGCAATCCCCCGCCGCCCCGAAACCCAAGATCAGCGATGCGGATGCCAGGATGATCCGCGCCACGGTGATCTATCGCGACGACCATATCATCGCGCTGAACAAGCCGCCGGGCCTGCCGGTGCAGGGCGGCAGCAAGCAGACCCGCCATGTCGATGGCCTGGCCGAGGCGCTGCGCTTCGACGCCGAAGACAAGCCGCGCCTCGTTCACCGGCTCGACAAGGACACGTCGGGCGTGCTCATCATGGCGCGCAGCCGGCAGGTCGCCAAGGCGCTCACCGCCGCCTTCCGCCACCGCGACACGCGCAAGATCTACTGGGCGGCCGTGGCCGGGGCGCCGCTGCCGCGCATGGGCACGATCCGCTTCGGCCTCGTCAAGGCGCCGGGTCACGGCGCGCAGGGCGAGGGGGAAAAGATGCTCTGCCTGCATCCCGACGCGGTCGAGGGCACGCCGGGCGCGAAACACGCCACCTCGGATTACGCGGTGATCGAGGCGGCGGGCACCCGCTGCGCCTGGGTGGCGCTGGTGCCGGTCACCGGCCGCACCCACCAGCTGCGCGCCCACATGGCCGAGATCGGCCACCCGATCGTGGGCGATGGCAAATACGGCGGGTCGGGCCAGGAAAACCTTGGCGACGGCTGGGGCGCGCAACTGGGCGGCGCGGTCAGCCGCAAACTGCACCTGCACGCCCGCTCGCTCACGCTCACCCACCCGGTGACGGGCGCGCGCCTGCATCTGACCGCGCCGCTGCCCGACCACATGGCCAGCACCTGGGAGCTGTTCCAATGGCAGCCCTCCGAGGCGCCCGAGGATCCGTTCGAGGATGCACCGGCATGACCCGCCCGCTGCGCCTCGTGGTCTTCGACGTGGATGGCACCCTCGTGGACAGCCAGGCCGATATCCTGGCGGCGATGGTCCATGCCTTCGACCGGGTCGGGCATCCCGCGCCGCCGCCGCAGGATGTGCTGCGCATCGTCGGCCTGTCGCTCGACATCGCCGTTGCGCGGCTCGCGCCGCAGCTCGATCCGGCGGGACACGCCCGCATGGTGGACGGCTACAAGGAAGCTTATGTCGAACTGCGCGCCAAGGCGGGCGCGGCGCAATCCTCGCCGCTCTATCCCGGCGCGATCGAGGCGATCGAGGCGCTGCATGCCGTCCCTGAAATCCTGCTCGGCGTGGCCACCGGGAAATCCCGGCGAGGGCTCGACAAGCTGCTCGAGGCGCATGACCTGCGCCGCTATTTCGTGACCCTGCAGGTCAGCGACCACCACCCGTCCAAGCCGCACCCGTCGATGCTGCAGGCGGCGCTGGCCGAAACCGGGCTGGCGCCGGGCAATGCCGTGATGGTGGGCGACACCACCTATGACATGGAGATGGCCGCCGCCGCCGGCATGGCGGGGATCGGCGTGACATGGGGCTATCACCCGCGTGACGATCTGCACCGCGCCGCCCGCCTGATCGACGATTTTTCCGACCTGCCCGCCTGCCTCGACACCCTGTGGGAGACCGCGACATGAGCGAATGGAAAGCCAAGCGTTTCTGGAAATCCGCCGACGTGGCCGAAGAGGACGGCGGCTTCACCG
>JAASSQ010000045.1 GCA_021767845.1 Roseovarius sp.
TACTCGGACAGAAAGGTCTCCAAGAGTCGCTTTGCGTCGTCCTGGAGGTGCAGGGCGCCCATGTGGCTCAGGTGATCGCCGTTCCGGTAGAGCAACGTGTCGCCGGCGAAGAGCGGGCACAGGGCGGGGCCGCACAAGCTGTCGAACATCCGGTAGTAGCGCAGATTGTAAGTGGACGCGGCCAGCGACCTGAATGCCGCGTCATAGATGTCGCGTTGTTTCGCGGCCTCGGCGGGCGCCAGCCCCAGGACATCCGCGTGCCCGAAGCGCAGCCGCCTGATTTGCGTTTTGACGTCGAGCGCGCTGCCGGTCGGAATGTCGTCGAGAAGCACGATGCGCTTGTTGGGCAGCCGCTTGGCCAGCTTGCGCAGCCCGTTCAGCGTGGCCTCTGCGTTATAGGCGCTGCCGTTTCCGTCATAGCCGGAATCCTTCCAGATATCGCCCTCGTGACGATAGCTGTATCCCGTCATCTGGTGCACCCAGAACCCGGTCACGAAGATGGTGGAGATCTGTGGCAGATCGGACATGAAGGCAAGGAAGGCCTCGGTTTCCCGTTCGAATTCCGGGTCGCCCTGTTCTGACACGCCCACAAGGGGCCGGAACCCCGCGTTGGTGTATTGATAGCCTGCCAGGCCCATGTCCTTCGCCGCCGCGAACACCGCCGGGCTTATCGCGTCGGCGTGGCTGTCTCCGACGAGGGCAAAAGACGGCTTTGCAGACGTGTCCCCCCGCAGGCAGACATCGCCTTGCGCCGCGCGGTCAGGTGTCACGCCGTGGCAATCGCGGCGATCATGCAGCAGGTTCTGCTTGTCGAACCGCGTGAAGAAGTCGGGCGGCAGCCGGCCCGGAAGGCCGTTCGAAGCCGCCAGCGAAAACCCGACGGCCCCCATAACGGCGAAGGAGGACACGGAACTGACGAGAATGGCCTTGCGGCTGACGCGCGCGCGGTTTCGGAAAGGCTGCTCGACCCACGCCCAGGAGATGTAGGCCAACGCGAATGACGCAAGCAGGCACAAGACCCCCTGCACCGCGGAAATCTCGCCGTCGCTGGTGTAGTAGGTCAGGGAAATCACCGGCCAGTGCCAGAGGTAGAGCGAGTAAGACAGCTTGCCGACAAAGACCACCGGTGCGGTGCTGAGCGCCCGTGACACCAACGTCTGGCCGAGGCTGCCGCTTGCGATGATCAGCCCTGCGCCGAGACACGGCAGGGCGGCGGCGAGGCCGGGAAAGGCGGTTTCCGCATCAAAGGAGAGGACCGCCCAGCAAATCGCCGCGACACCCGCAAGCGAGGCAAGCGACAAGAGGCCTTTCCTGCCTGCCAACGGGGCAAGCCAGTCACGGGTAATCGCAATGGCAAGCAGCGCGCCGAGGAACAGTTCCCAAACCCGGTATTGCGGAAGATAGAACGCGGCCTCGGGCGCGTTGAACGTGGCCCGGATCGACAGGATCAAGGAGATCGCGGCCAAAAGCCCGATGGCCAGTGCCACGCGGCCCTGAGTCAACACCCTGTGGAGAAACCAGAGCAACGGTGGAAAGAACAGGTAGAATTGCTCTTCCACGCCGAGCGACCAGGTGTGCAGGAGCGGCTGCAACTCAGCGGCTTCGGTGAAATAGCCTTGCTGCAGAAACAGCCAGATATTCGCGAAAAAGGCCGCGGCGGCAATCACACCCTTGCCGAAATCGGCAAGGTCGGAGGGCAGCAGGATGATCGAGGCCGCGACGCTGGTCGCCCCGAGCATGAAAAAAAGGGCCGGCAGGATACGCCGCGCCCGCCGTTCGTAGAAATCCAGCAGCGAAAAGGTGCCCGTCTGGATCTCGCGCAACAGAAGCGACGTGATCAGGTATCCCGAGATCACGAAGAACACGTCCACGCCGACATATCCGCCGCTGAGCCCAAGCCCGGCGTGGAAGATCAGAACCGGCATGACCGCGACCGTTCTGAGCCCGTCGATATCTGGTCGGTACTGAATGGCGAACCACCGTTGACTTGCGGACGACATCAAACACGCCGCCGGTTTGAACGGCTGGCCGCGCAGGAATTTCACAAAACCCGAGTGCAGGCAATCGTTTCGCGGCGGTCAGGGCATGGGGGTGCGCCCTTGTGCTTTTGCGGGCGAGCCGGGGCAAAAATGGGGCCGCGACCGTCCTTCCCGTTGTTTCCCAAGTGCAAGATGTGAAATACGGGGTGCGAATGGACAAAGATGAGCTGCTGCCATGACGCATTTCAAGTCAGGTCCCGATTTCCTGTGCATCGGGATGCCGGCCTCGGGCACGCGCTGGTTGTATGACAACCTGCAGGCGCATGCCGATGTCGAAATGCCGCTGATCAAGGAACTGCATTTCCTGGATCGCGGGTTTCGCAGCCGGACGTTGAAGAACCGGCTTGATCGTGTGGCGCGGCGCGAACGGGATGGGCAGCCCATCGACTCGCGGCACCGGGCGTTTCTGGATGCCTACGCCAAGGCGCCGTCTGTGCCCGGCCTGGTGAAGGCCGAAGAGGATTTCCTGCGCCTGTGGAAACATGGCGACGCCATCGAGACGCCCTTCAAGCCGGATCAAGAGCATTTCGACTGGTACGAGGGCTTGTTCGCGCCCTATCGCCCCAGCCTGACGGGGGACATTACGCCCGGTTACTGGCGTATCGGGCCTGACGTGATCCGCGACTTTCACGCGCGTTACCCGCATGTCCGGTATCTGGCGATGGTGCGCGATCCGGTCCGGCGCACGGTGTCATCGCTCAACAAGCAGGTTCACAAGGGATTGTTCACGCTGGATCAGGCGCGCGGCCTTATCAAGGCGCCGCCGCCCGAGGCAAAGGTGATCGCGAATGGCGACCTGGTGCATACCTTCGGCGTCCGGGCGAGCGAGGCGATCGGGAAATGGGCCGGGGTCGTGGGGCGCGATGCGATCAAGGTGGTGGCGCTGGACCATGTCTCGGCGGATCCCGACGCGGCGCGCTCGGACATCTATGGGTTCCTGGGCCTGTCGCCTGATCCTGCAAAGGTCGATCGGGACATGACCCAGAACCGCAAGGAAAACCGCTTTCCCAACCTGCTGGCCGATGTCGATACCACGGTGCTGCGTCAAAGGCTTGCGGGCGAAATCGAAGCCTGCAAGGCGCTGATTGACGATCCGTCTCTGTCCTGGTGATCGCGGCAGGCCGGGGAAGCGCAGGAATGTCAGGAGGTTGCAGGCGGTGAGTGTCGAGAATGGACCGGATTTCGTATGTATCGGGATGCCCAGTTCGGGCACCCGGTGGCTATACGACAACCTGCAGGCGCACGAGGACACGCAGATGCCGCTCATCAAGGAGCTGCACTTCCTCGACCGTGGCTTTCGCGAGCGCAGTGTCCGCAACGTCCTGAAGTACCTGGAGGCCGAGGCCGGCGCGCCCGTGCCCCTGTCGGCCGCCGATCGGACGTTCCTGAAGCGGTATGCCGAATGCGACCTGCTGCCCGAGCTGCGCGCGGCCGAGCAGGAGTATCACGAGGTCTTCAAGACCGGGGCGAGCGACGAGACGCTGTTCCGTCCCGAGGGCCGGCATTTCGATTGGTATGACAGCCTGTTCGACTGCTACCGCCCGAAAATGTCGGGGGACATCACGCCGGGCTATTGGCGGTTGAATTCCGATGTCATCGAGGCCTTTCACGCGCGCTATCCCGAGGCCCGCTACTTGGCCATCTTGCGCAACCCGGTGGCGCGCGTCGTGTCGGCGATGAACAAGAAGGTGCACAAGGGGCTGAAATCGCGGGCAGACGCGCGGCGCCATCTCGAAGCGGCCGACAGCAAGCTGCCGCGCCTTCTGCCCTCCAGGGCGATCGAGAAATGGAGCGCGGTCGTGGGCCGCGAGGCGATCCTGGTCCTGACGCTCGATGACGTGATCGCCGATCCCCAAGCGACCCGTCACAGGATCTATGACTTCCTGGACCTGTCCACCGACCCCGCGAAAATCGACCTGAGCCTGACCGACAACAGAAAGCAGAACAGGTTTCCGAACCTGCTTGGCGACGTGGACACGACCAACCTGCGCCGCCGGTATGACGAGGAAATCGAGCGCTGCCGCGCGTTGATCGGCGGGGCGACCTTCGACTGGTAGGCGCATCGCGGTCCGGCGGTCGCGTGCCGCAGGCCGACAACGTCCTTGCCCCTCGACCAATTCATGCCTATGCGTCTGGTACCCGAGAGAAGACGACCCGAAAGGTCCGCATGGACGCACGAAATCTGACACCGGTTGGCGTCATCAAGTACCTGTTGAAGGACGCCTTGCCATCGCGGTGGAAGCTGCTGGCCCTGTCGATCCTGTGCATGGCGGGCGTCGCCGGATTCACTGCGGCACTGGCCTATTCCACGCGGCTGATCGTGAACGACGTGTTCGTGGCCGAGGATGCCGCGGCGGCGGTGCAGGTCGCGCTTCTGATCGTCGGCGTGTCAATCGGCAAGAGCGGGTTTCAATACGCCAATGACGTGATCTCGGTCATGTTCCAGCGGTCGGTCGCCTCGGCCTATCAGAAGATGATCTTCGAGAAGCTGATCCACAAGGACGTGTGGCATTTCATCGGCGAACACGCCTCGGTCCAGATGAACAAGGTGCGGCTGTGGGGGGACGCCTGCGCCAACGTGGTCGTGAACGTCTCGAACCGCCTGTTCACCGAGGCGCTGACGGTGGTGGCCCTGTTCATCGTGATGATCATCCAGGACCCGCTTATGACGCTGCTCAGCAGTATCCTTTTCCCGGTGATCTTCTACCTGGTGTCGAACCTGTCGAACCGGATCCGCGCGATGGCGAATTCCGAGGCCGAGTTGGAGGGCGGTTTCGTCAAGGTCGGGTCCGAGGCTTTTGCGGGCATCAAGACCGTGAAGACCTACGGTCTTCAGGACAAGACGATCCGGCGCTTCAACAACGCGGTGACCAAGCTGGAAAACCGGGTGTTCAAGATCGCCAAGATCACCAAGGCCACGGTGCCGCTGATGGAATTGCTGGGCGGGCTGGTGATCGCGATGTTCGTGATTTACGCGGCCTGGCAGACCATCGCCCAAGGCAAGACGCCGGGCGAGTTCACGGCCTTCATCACCGCCTTCATCATGGCCTACCAACCCGCCGAGCGGCTTTCCAATATCTGGGTCGAGATCCAGAAAAGCCTGATCCAGGCGCAGAAGATGTTCGATACCATCTCCGAGCCGCCCGAGAAGCGCGACTACGGCGACAAGACGCTGGAAGGCACGGAACCGACCGTCGCCTTCGAGAACGTGAGTTTCGAATACAAGAAGCGCACGCCGGCCCTGAGTCATGTCGATTTCGAGGTGAAGCCCGGCGAGCGGGTGGCCATCGTGGGCCGGTCGGGGGCGGGCAAGACCACGCTCATTGACCTGGTTATGCGGTTCTATGATCCGACCGACGGGGTGGTGCGCATCGGGGGGATGGACCTGCACGATCTGACCGAAGAGTCGCTGCGCGACTACATCGCCCTCATCAGCCAGGACGTGTTCCTGTTCGAGGGGTCGATCCGCGACAACATCCGCGACGGCAATCCGCAGGCAACGGACGAGCAGGTGGAGCGGGCCGCGCGCATCGCCGCGCTGTCGGACATCATCGACAAGTCCGACAAAGGTCTGGACACGCAGGTCGGCCCGAACGGCGTTTCCCTGTCGGGCGGGCAGAAACAGCGGGTCGGGATCGCCCGCGCCCTGGTGCGCGATGCCAAGGTCTTCATCTTCGACGAGGCCACGAGCGCGCTGGACGGCGACAACGAGCGCAAGATCATGCTGAACCTCATGGAAGAGATGCCGGGCCGCACGATCCTGTTCGTCACGCACCGGGCCTCGACACTGCAATACGTGGACCGGGTTTTGCTGCTGGACAACGGTCACCTGGTGGCCTTCGACACGCCCGAGAACCTGGCGCGCGACAGCGCTTATTACCGCGACCTGTTCCATATCGACACTCCCGCCTGAAGCAGACACGCGGCGCGAAACCGCTGCCCTACCGGCAAAAAAACCACGCTTGGCGCCTCTGCGCGGATTTGGTTTTGCAGGACAGGAACGCCGGGGGTAAGGCTGGCGCCACAGTCAGCGAAGCGTCCGGGAGATCATGGAAAAGATACGTCAGCTCAAGCGCCAGCGAAACCTGCTGCTGATCGGTGCGCTTCCGTTTTTCCCGGTGATCCTGGGCTACCTCTATGTGCAGCGCGCTCGGAAAAAGCGCGAGTGGCGGCGCGCTTTGGACACCTTCGCGGGCTTCCACGGGGTGCAGGCGGACGAGATCTCGGGCTGGCTGGACCGGCACCGCGGCGATATTCGTGCGCGGCTGACGGATGGCCGACTGGCCGAGATGCTGGACAAGGCGCGGCGGATCGACCCGATCCTGCCCGCGTTCTCGCCCAAACAGCGCATCCTCGTGCAGCCACTGGCGCTTCGCGGTGTCACCTTCATGGTGAACAGCATTCTGGAGTTGCAGGAACGCGTGGGCCGGGCCCGTTTCGACACGGTCCTTGTGACAAGCGATGCGGCCGATCAAGACGAATTGCAGGCCGTGCTGGGGGCCGTGGGCGCACCGGACGACGGGTGCCTGGTGATCGACACTTCGCGCGAGGGCGGAATCGCCGCGCCTCCCGACGCGCTGCGCGTCCACGAGGCGTCGCCCCATGCGGCGCTCTTGAAACCGCAGGAGCTTGAAACGGTCGTGTTCGAGTTCATCCGCGCTGCCAGTGCCCGCCGGGTCATCATCGCGGACAGCGAACTTGGTTGGGGGATATTCACGGTCTATGGCCGCGCGCTGGCCGCGTCGGCGCAGATCGAGGCCCTGTTCTCGGCGCGGCCCGACAACCCGTTCACCAACCAGAACTTCTATCGCTATTTCGACCAGCTCGACACGGTTCTTGCCGCCAGCGAGGAGGACCGGGATCGACTGGTGGCGCGTTTCAACCTGTGTCCCGAGGACGCGGCCCGCGTTGTTGCGGCCGGGTCCGGTGCCGGTGCCTCGCCGCGGCGGTCGCGCGACGTGCTGCCGCTCATCGGCGGTACCGACGAGCCGTTGCACCATGCCGAGCCCGATCTGGACATCTCGATGGTTGTGACGGTGCATGACGAAACGGTGGTGACGGCGGCCAGCATGAAGGCCGCCAACGCGGCCGCCGCCGAGGCCGAACGTGCCGGGTTCTCGATTGAAAAGATCATCGCGCTGGATTCGGCCACCGACCGGGCGCGGGCCTGCATGAAGCAGCCGGTCTACGAGGATTGGTCGGTGGTCGAGGTGACCGACCGCGACCTGGGGCGCACGCGCAACCGTCTTGTGCGGATTTCGCGGGGCCGGTTCGTGGCCTTCCTGGATGCCGATGACTTGTTCAGCGAGAACTGGCTGGCGCAGGGCGCGACCGTTCTGGACGAGGCGGCCAAGCGGGGCGAAAAGGTGATCGCGCATCCCGAGCTCAACTGGATCTTCGACCGGGAAAACGCGATTTTCGCGGTCACGCCGCAGGAAAGCCCGGCCTATTCGCCGGTCCTGTTCTATTTCACCAATTACTACGACAGCCTGTGCATGGCCCCCCGCGAAGCGCATCTGGAGTTGCCGTACGTGTCACGCGACATCCCCAACGGCCTGTCCTATCAGGACTACCAGTTCTCGATCGAGACGATCGCGGCGGGCTGGACGCACCGGATTGCAAGGGACACGATCATCTTCAAGCGCCGGCGCGACACCTCGCTGGTCACCGAAAGCCGCGACAGCACATGCGTTGTCCGCCAGCTTGACGCGATGGCGGTGGACAAGGTCATGGGGTTGGGGGTGTCGAACGCTGCCCGGGACACTGGCTGAACCGGCCGGGCCGCCGCGCGGTCATCGCCGTTTCAGAAACCGGCCCAGAAGACGGTGTAGCCACGGCCCGCGCCGCTCGGCGGCACCGACCCTTTCGACGACCCGAGCCTGCGGCGCGATATAGGGGGCCTCGGGGTGCGAGGGGGAGGGCACGAAGCCGTGTTCGGCGAATTTCGCAAGCCATGCCTCGGTCGGCAGGATGTTGAAATGCGTGGGCTCGTCGAAATCGTCGGGTGACGACGAGAACAGAATTCGGTCCGCGCTGTCGCAGAGGTTCCTGACGGCCGTATCGGCCATTTCCGGGGGCAGGTGCTCCAGCACTTCGATACAGATCGTCAGATCGTATTTCTCGCCGCCCGCGAGGCGCGGGATCGGTTCGGTGATCGGGTGCACGAACAGCCGGTCCTTCATGTCGGCGCGGGCTTGCCCGATCGCGTAGGGCGAGATGTCGAACCCGTAGGCATCGACGCCAAGATCGACCAGGGCTTCGGTCAGCAGCCCGAAAGCGCAGCCGACATCGGCCACGGTGCGCGGCTCGTGCGTTTTCTTGATCTTGCGGGCCACGTTGCGGAAGAAGGTGAGCCACGGTTCCTTGCGGCCGTATTCCACCGTGCCGTCCCCGCTGCACCCGTCCTTGTAATAGGATGCATCGTATAGTTTCTCGGGGGCCGTGCGGGCCAGTTCAACGGCAGCCGTTTCGCGGCGCGGCGTCGGCTTGGAGGGAGTATGCGCCATTCAGGAGTCCGGGTCCGTCTCAAGATGTTGGCCTTTCGACGCGCGCAGCGCCTTGGCCTCTTTTGCCGCCTGCCGGCCCATCGGGCCGTCCAGCGTGTCGAGAAAGGCAAGCATCGTGTCCGAGCCTTCCCGCGATAACCAAAGTGGGGATTTCTTCACGAATTGAAACCCCCGCCGGGGAATCGTGTAGGTCGGCAGGGCATAGCCGATCGCCTGACGCGCCACGGCCGTGAGAACGAGCTGGATCCGGTCGCGGCGTCCGTCTTTCGTCAGGGGATCGGTTTTCAGAACTTGTCGGCGCACCCGGCGCAGGCGATGGTCCTCGGGCAGGACGATATTGTGCGCCAAGCTATCGAGCTCGGTATCGTCCAGGGCCTCGATTTCCTTGTCGAGACCGAAGACCGGGCAGGTCGCCGCGTGACTGTAGCCCAGCTTCTGGATCATCTGCGTCAGACCGATTTCACCGCGGCGGACGATCTTCTTCTTGTTGTCGCTGAGCTTGAAGCGCGTCCAGAACTCAAGGAACGCCGGATCGCGCAGGATCCGCGGGCCGATGGCCAGTGCGTAGGACGCGTAGTGGTGGTTGCGGTGGTCGATCGTGTAATTCCAGGTCAGGTCGCGGAATTTCTCGGCGTCGATCCTCTTGATCCCGTAATTCGAGGTCGCGGCGCCGAAATCAACATTAAGCGCCCGCACCTCGTGGAACCAGGTTTCAGGGGCGTCAACGATCCAGACCGAGTCGTTGAGGATGAAAAGCCGGTCGAGATTTTCCAGCTTGTCGGCAAGGTAAAGCACACCGTCGCGGTAGCCGCCGAAGTCATAGCCGATATTGGGGCGCTCCATGATGCGCCAGGCGTAGCCGGTCAATGTTTCGCGGTCGGCATCCGTCAGCGGCAGGTTCGAAATGACCAGCGGGGCGATGCCTTCGTCGATCATCTGCTGCAGGGCCGCCAAGTGCGAGGGCATCACGCCGTCGGCCGGGAAAACAAGGTAGATGGCGATTTCGGCCCTTGCGGGCTGGCGGCCCTCGGTCACCGTGGCCTGGTGCGCGTGAACCTTGTCATAGCGGTTCCGCTTGAAGATGTCCTCGTGGATGCTGCCTGGAAGGCCCGCCAGCTTCTGCCCAAGGCGCCGGGCCTCACGTTTCAGTTTCCACAAAGGTATGCGCATCCGGTAATCTCGCTGTTGGGCAATCGCCATGACTGGCCGTGCGTCTCACGCTCCATGCCGCCTGGCTGCACCGAGGTTTCCGCAGTGCTTGTTAGACAAGCGGGCACAGGGATTGCAAGGCGGGAAAGCGGGCCTTGGGACGGCGGTGGATCGGCTCAATCAGGGGCGGCCGCAATTTCCTGGCTGCGCATCGCCAGCCGCGCGACGAACCTGTCGGCGAGGATCTTGACCACCCGCTCGGTCGCGTCGCGTTCCTGCGGCAGACGCAGATCGCCCTCGTCGGTGAAGCTGGTGAAGGTCTCGATCTCGTCGGTCATCAAGGTCTCTTGCGTTTGCATGTCGATCACCTCGAATCTGAGATCGCCGCGCACCTGACGACGTGGCACGCCGCGCAGCGGCACACCCGTGGACCGGGTGCGCACCCGGTATTTCACGAGGTATTTCGGGTTGGCGGCGGCCGGAAGACGGGCCTCGACCTCTTGAAGGAACTGGTATTCCTCGCGTTTCCGGGGATCCTCCAGCCGGATCTGGTCCAGCACGCCGCGCGCCGTGGAGCTTTCGCCGTAGACCGGGGCGAACCCGCAGGCCGGCAGGAGGCAGAACAGCCCGGCGGCGGCAAGGGCGCGGCGGCGTGTGACAGGGCGGGCGTTTCGTGTCATGGGCTGCTTCGGTCGGGGCGTATGTGGGTTTCCTCCGATACCTTGCAGATAAACGGCGGCTTGTAAATTTGCTTGTCATGCGGGGCTCAAGGCGCCGGGGCGGTGCGCAGCGCGCTGAGCACGCCGCGCAGAAAGGCCGCCTGCTTGGCGCGTTTTCGTGCCGACAACAGCGTCAGGGGCGAGACGAGCTGCAGCAGCGCCGAGACAAGCGCCTTGCGCCCGGCGCCGGGCAGATCGTGCTTGCGGGCGGCATAGACCCGGGAACGGCCCATGTGGAAGGCCTTGAACGCGGCCGAGGCGGGCGAGCGCACGGTCGAGTTTCCGGCGTCGTGGGTGACACGGGCGGCGCGCACGAACATCAGCGGGCCGTAGGCCGTGGCGAGGCGCAGGGAGAGGTCGTCATCCTCGTGATAAAGGAAAATCGCCTCGTCGAAGCCGCTTACGGCCTCGAAGGCCGCGCGCCGCACGAAGAGCGCCGCGCCGGTCAGGATCGGCACTTCGCGGTCGGCGGCGGGCCAGCCGGGGGAAAGCCGCCGGGACTTGGGCAGAAGCACGCTGCCGCGTTTGAAGTAGGGGTGGCCGCGCCCGTCGGTGATGGCGGGGTTGAAGGCGGAAGCCACGGGGTATGCATCGGCTGCGGCGATGAGCGCCTCGAGCGCTCCGGCGTCAAGCCGCGCATCGGGGTTCAGGAACAGGATGAATTCCGTATCGGCTGACGCGGCCCCGATGTTGCACGCCGCACCGAAGCCGAGGTTTTCGTCGTTGCGGACCAGCCGGGCGCCCCGCACACGGGCCAGATCGGCCAAAGCGGCCGCATCGGCCGAGGCATTGTCCACGATCGTCACCGGTGTTCCGGCCGGCACCGAGGCCAGCATGTCGGGCAGCACGGCCATGCTGTTATGCGCGACCGTCACAACGGTGACGCGATCTTGGGGAGCGGGAATTGACATCTGGGGTGGAAACCAGCCTTTTGACGGTCGAAACGGGACGCTGAGCGCGTCAATAACAACTGCGCCGCACCGGGGAAAGGTTGCATGGCGCGGAGAAGGCGGAAAGGCACGGGCATGGCCAAGCGCAAACCATTCGAAATCGCGGGGATGAGCATCGCCCCCGGCACGCGGCGCACCGTGGATGTGCCTGTCAGCTGGCTGGCCGATCACACCCCCGTGCACCTGTCGGTGCACGTGGTGCACGGGCGCAAGCCGGGGCCGGTGATCTTCGTGTCCGCCGCGGTGCATGGCGACGAGGTGATCGGCGTGGAGATCGTGCGCCGCCTGCTGCAATCGAAGGCGGTCACGACGGGCATGGCCGGCACGCTTCTGGCGGTGCCGATCGTCAACACCTTCGGGTTTCTCAATCACTCCCGCTACCTGCCGGACCGGCGCGACCTGAACCGGTGCTTTCCGGGGCATCCGACCGGGTCGATGGCGTCGCGGCTGGCGCATATCTTCATGACCGAGGTGGTCCAGCGGTCGGACCTCGGGATCGACCTGCATTCGGCGGCGATCCGGCGCACGAACCTGCCCCAGTTGCGACTGACCTCGGGGAACAAGCGGCTGCGCGGGCTGGCTGATGTCTTCGCCGCGCCGGTGGTGATGACCTCGAACCTGCGCGACGGCTCGCTGAGGATGGCGGCCGAGGGCGCCGGCGTGGACGTTCTGCTGTACGAGGGGGGCGAGGGGCTGCGCTTTGACGAACTGGCCGCGCAGTCGGGCGTGGCGGGCATCCTGCGGGTCATGAACCACCTTGGAATGATCGGCAAGAAAGGCGTGCCGCGCAAACGGGCCGAGCCGCTCTATTGCGGGGACTCAAGCTGGTATCGCGCCCCGGCGGGCGGGCTGTTCCGGGGCTACCAGGCGATCGGGGACACGGTGCAGCCGGGCATGGTGATGGGCGCGATCGCGGACCCGTTCGGCGAGTTCGAGGCCGAGGTCGTCTCGGACCGGACCGGCATCATCATCGGACGCACGAACATGCCGGTCGTTTACGAAGGCGACGCGCTGTTCCACGTGGCCGAGGCCGCCCGCGACGACGAGGTGATGGAGGACATGAGCCTGCACCTGACCACGGCCCCGATGTTCGACGAGGACGAGATCATCTAGACGGGCGCGCTGCGTTCAGGCCGCGCGGACGAAGCGGTGCGCGTTCTGCGGCGCAAGGAAGATCGACAGGGTCAGAAGGCTGAAGATCAGCTCGTAGGTTTCCCATTTGCGTGGCAGATCGATCACGCCGATCAGCAGGCTGGCCACCACAGCAACGATCGCGTGACGGATACCCGGCACCGGCACCATCAGCGCATCGGCGATCCGGGCGATGAAGCCGACACGCGGGTAGAGCGGCGGCAGCACCACGAGATACAGCAGAACCACGACCGTCAGGACGTTGCCGAATAGCGTTTTCGCAAGCTGTTCATCCCCGACCATCAGGTTGTGAAGGTTGGTTTCGCCCTGAACGTTGTGTTCCGCGAAATAGCCGGTGGTTTCCCAGCCGAAGATCCGCTGCCCCCACGAGATTTCCTCGCCCGCGCCGAAGATGAAGAGCAGCGCGTAGAACCCCAGCAGCAGGGCGCCGGCAACGCGCCGGGCCGCGGCGGCGCCGATCGCCTGCCACATCAGCGCGAAGCTGGAAAACAGCAGGAACAGCGCGGTTCCGTATTCCACCGGCCCGTCCTCGACCGCGAAGCCGCTGTTGTACTGCTCGGAAAACCCGAGCACCGCATAGGCCAGCGTGAACAGGAGCGTTGCATTGACGATCCCCAGAAGGACCTGATCGACGAGGTTGAGACTGCGCATGAGCCCGCCTTGATCTTGCAGTTGGAATTGCGCGGTGAGGTAGCCGAACGGCCCGCACCGGACAAGAGAAATCGGAAAACAAAGGCGAAAACCGGCCGCCGGACATGACAAACCCCCGAAGCGGCTGCCCGGGGGTCGTCTGAACTTGTGTCGCGTCTGGCTTGCAGCGGCCTCAGAGAAGACCTTCGCGTTGGGCTTTCTTGCGCGCCAGTTTGCGGGCGCGGCGGATTGCCTCGGCTTTTTCGCGTGCACGCTTCTCGGAGGGTTTCTCGAAATGCTGCCGAAGCTTCATTTCGCGGAAAACGCCTTCGCGCTGCAGCTTTTTCTTCAAGGCGCGGAGCGCCTGATCGACATTGTTGTCGCGAACACTAACCTGCATGTGGTGTCACCACCTTTCCAAGCTGAAGTTACGTTACTTTGCAGGAAGTGGCCGTATAGCAAAGCGCCATTCTTTTGTCTAGGGTGGCGCGCAACGAACGGAGGCGAGCGATGACCGACCCGGAGATCAAGGCAAAGCTGCTGGACGCGGCCAGGATGCACGTGCCCTTCGACGGCTGGAGCGACGCCGCCTTCCAGGCCGCGATTCGCGATACGGGCATCGACCCCGGCGTGGCCCGCGCGGTCTGTCCGCGCGGGGCGGTCGATCTGGCGTTGGCCTATCACGAAGAGGGCGACGAGCTGATGATCGAGCGCCTGACCACCGAGGATCTGAGCCGGATGCGGTTCCGCGACCGGGTGGCCGCCGCCGTGCGATACCGGTTGGAAGCCTGCGACGACAAGGAGCTGGTGCGCCGGGGCGTGACGCTGTTCTCGCTGCCCAACTACGCGCCGGACGGGGCAAAGGCCATCTGGAACACCTGCGACAAGATCTGGACGGCGCTTGGCGACACGTCGGACGACGTGAACTGGTATACCAAGCGCGCGACACTTTCGGGCGTTTACAGCGCCACGGTGCTTTATTGGCTGGGCGATGACAGCCCTGGCCACGAGGCGACCTGGGGCTTTCTCGACCGCCGGATCGACGATGTGATGCGGTTCGAAAAGTTCAAGGCGCAGGTGCGCGACAACAAGCTGCTAAGCGGTCTGGTGGCGGGGCCGATGAAGGTTCTGGGCAAGGTGCGCGCGCCCCGGCCCGACCGGCATCAGGCCGGCATGCCCGGCCGCTGGAGCCGGCAGGGTTGATCCACGAAGGCGCAGCGCGAAGGAGAGCGGATATGGGCGAGACGATGAATGCCGTGGAAATCACCGAACCCGGCGGTCCCGATGTTCTGCGTCTGACGACGCGGCCCATCCCAAAGCCGCGCGTGGGCGAGGTAATCCTCAAGGTGGCCTATGCCGGGGTGAACCGGCCCGACGCGCTTCAGCGGGCGGGGCTTTATGCGCCGCCGCCCACTGCCAGCGACCTGCCCGGGCTGGAGGCCGCGGGCGAGGTGGTGGCCGTGGGCCAGGGCGTCAGCGACTGGACGCCGGGCGATCATGTGTGCGCCCTGCTGCCCGGCGGCGGCTATGCCGAATACGTGGCCACGCCCGCCGCGCATTGCCTGCCCATCCCCGAGGGTCTTGGGCTGCGCGAGGCGGCGTGCCTGCCGGAAACCTTCTTCACCGTCTGGTCCAACGTGTTCCAGCGTGGCGGATTGCGAGGGGGGGAACGGTTCCTGGTGCATGGCGGGTCGTCGGGCATCGGCACCACGGCCATCCAGTTGGCGCGCGAATTCGGTGCGCGGGTCTTCACCACGGCCGGGTCCGACGAGAAATGCGCGAAATGCGTGGAACTGGGCGCCGAGCGGGCCATCAACTACCATGACGAGGATTTCGTGCAGATCGTCCGCGCCGAAGGCGGCGCCGACCTGATCCTCGACATGGTGGGGGGCGATTACCTGCCGCGCAACGTCAAGACGCTGGCCGATGATGGCCGGCTGGTGCAGATCGCCTTCCTGCAGGGGCCGAAGGTGGAGTTGAATTTCGCCCAGGTGATGATGCGCCGCCTGACGATTACCGGATCGACCCTGCGCCCGCAAAGTGACGAGGCGAAGGCCCGGATCGCCGAGGATCTGCGCGCGCAGGTCTGGCCGCTCCTGTCGGCCGGAAAGGTCGCGCCGGTGATGGATTCGGAATACGAGCTTGCCAATGCGGCGCTGGCCCATGCCCACATGGAAAAGAGCACGCATATCGGAAA
>JAASSQ010000270.1 GCA_021767845.1 Roseovarius sp.
ACCGCCGGCGGTGCCTCGTGCTCTGACCGGAACACCTCGACCAGACCGCGCCCCAGCCGCCCTTCGCGATTGCACCGCCCCGCCGCCTGGGCGATCGAGTCGATCCCCGCCGCCGCCCTCAGCACCAGCGGAAAATCCACATCGACCCCTGCCTCGATCAGCGAGGTCGAGACCAGCCGCACCGGCGCGTTGACCTTGAGCTTCTTGCGAACGTCGGCCAACACCGCGCGGCGATGGGCCGGCACCATCAAGGTTGAAAGATGCGCGGCCCCGTCCGCGCCGCGGATCGCATCGAAGAGCGACCGCGCCTGCATCCGGTTATCGACGATGCACAGCGCCTGCTCGGCCCCGCGCAAGCGATCCGCCAGTGCGGCGTCGTCCATCGCGCCGACATCGCGCACCTCGGTGCGTTTCAGCGCGGCGAACAGTTGTGCAGGATCGGGCGCGATCTCGCGCGCCCCGTCCAGCGCCTCGCTGGCGGGAAAACCGCCTGCGGGGGTCAGCGCCGGCTGCGTGGCGGTGGACAGGACCACGGTGGCGCCGTACCCCTCCATCAGCTCGCGCAACGCCGCAAGACAGGGGCGCAAGAGCGGCAGCGGCATCGTCTGCGCCTCGTCCAGCACAATGACGGACCCTGCGAGGCTGGGCAGCTTGCGGCAGCGTTTCTTGCGTGCGGCGTGCAGGCTTTCGAAGAACTGCACCGCCGTGGTGACAACCACCGGCACATCCCATGAGGCGCCCGCGACCCGGCGCTGTTCGGCCTCGCCTTCGTCTTCACCGTCCCAATCGGCATTGGAGTGATGTTCCAGAACGGCATCCGGTCCCAGCACGTCGCGGAAAACATCCGCCGTCTGCTCGATGATGGACGTGTAAGGGATCACGAACACCAGACGCCGCAGCCCGTGGGCGCGCGCATGATCCAGACCGAACCCCAGCGAGGTCAGCGTCTTGCCGCCCCCGGTGGGCACGGTCAGCGTGAAAAGCCCCGGTGCCTCGGCGGCCATGCTGCGCGCGTGCTTCAGCACATCGCGCCGCAGATCGTTGACCGGCCCGGTGCCGCCGAGCCCGGCCATGTGCGCGTCGAATGCGGCCTGCATGCCGGGTGTGATTTCCCGAGGCGCCCGGTCGGGCTGCCCCGCGTAAAAGGCCGCCGTTTCCCGGTCATCGGCATCGCACAGCGCGCCGTAGAGCATCCGGGTCAGGAATTGCAGCCGATAGGGCGCCTTGGCCCTGTCTTCGAGGACCCGCGCGGGCCAGTTCAACCCGGGCAGTTGGCACCAGTCCGGCAGTGGCACGGTTTCGGCCGCTTCGATACGGGCGCGCAGAGGGTCGGGATCGGGCAGCCGTCCGTGATGTCCGGCAATCGCCGCGGCAAGTGGCCGGCCCGGCCCCGACCACAGCACTTTCGCCCCCTCGCCGGAATGCGGCGTATCGGAGACCTCGCCGCGCAACTTGCGCTGGAATCCGGGCTTTGTCTTGCCGAGATCGTGCAGCAGACCCAGCGTTGCTGCCAAATCCCCGGCCCCGAAGGCCTCTGCGCGCTGTCGCGCCGCCTTGGCCACGCGGATCGCGTGGGCTTCGAGCGTTTCCCACTCGGAGTCGGGGCGGCCTTCCCGGGAATGTGCGTAGATCATGGGTAGTGCCTGCCAAAGCGGTTCGCCTTCAACCTGAAGTATCATATGAAAGCGCGGTGCTCGCAATGCGGATATGCCGCGTGCACCTCGCAGAATGGCCGTTGTGCGCTCGTCGTGTAACAGGACCGGCCTCTGGCCCGTCCGAACGATGCGTTCCGGCGCAGGAGGCCGGGAGCCGCGGGCGCCGTGGCAAGCGTTGACAGACGCAGCCCGATCCACTAGCCGATGACCCGTTGCCGGCGTGATGGCGTCATGCCGGTTGCAGTCTCCTGAAGTTCAATCCCGTCCTGAACGCCCGGACGTGTCTCCTGCACCCTACTGCCGGAGCCATCGTTACGAGGTGATGTCATGAGCCACGTTCTGACCCCGAACCGTGTTGTCGCACCCGTCGGGCCGGCGGCGAATGCCGGCATGATCTGCATGGCGCTTGCCATGCTGCTTCTGCCGATAGGCGACACTTTCGCCAAGATCCTGACCGGCGTCATGGGGCCCGTCGAGGTGACCATGTGGCGCCTGCTGGCGCAGGCGCTCTGCCTGGCTCCGGTCGTGGTGCTGATGCGCCACCGGCTGCGGGGGGCGATGTTTTCGCCCGTGGTCGCGCTGTCTGGCCTGCTGGTCATGGTCACGCTGACCAGCCTCGTGACGGCGTTTTCCGTGATGCCGATCGCGACGGCCATCGCGATCTTCTTCGCCGAGCCGCTGATCCTGACCTTGCTGGCCGGCCCCCTGCTGGGCGAGGTCGCGGGGCCGCGCCGCGATGCCGCCGTGGCGATCGGGCTGGTCGGGGCGCTGATCGTGATCCGGCCCGGCTTTTCCGAATTCGGCCTGGCGACGCTGCTGCCGCTGCTGGCGGCCACCGCCTATGCGCTCAACATGATCGTGCTGCGCCGCGCCTGCGCCACGCGCTCGGGGCTCACCGTTCAATGCGGGGCGACCCTTTTCGCCGCGCTCGGCATGGTCGTGTTGGTGATCGGATCGGCCGCCACTGGCCTGATCGACCTTGCGCCCCTGGCGCGCCCTGCCTGGACATGGGCAGCGATCCTTGGCTGCGGCGTATTCGCCGCGGCCAGTTTCGTTCTGATCGCCGAGGCGTTCCGCAGCGCCGAGGCGACGGTGCTGGCACCGTTCCAGTATCTCGAAATCGTCGGCGCGACGGCGGCGGGCTACCTTGTCTTCGCGGAGTTCCCGGACGGGCTCACCTGGCTCGGCATCGCGATCATTCTCGGGTCCGGCGCCTATATCGTCCAGCGCGAGCGGCAGCGCGGTGCGCATGTCCCGCGCCGCCGGCGCGGCGGGCGCTGAAACGCGCGCCGGGCGGCAACCCGCCGCCCGGCTCCTCACATCGCGAAAAAGGCCACCGTCATCGTTGCCCCCACCAGCGTGATGAACCAGCGCAGCAGATCCGTCCGCACGATCCGGCGGCTGAGCCGCGCACCGGCATAGCCCCCCGCCATCGCGCTCGCCGCCAGGATCAGGGCCTGCTCCCAGACGATCAGACCGGCCCAGACGAAGGCGGCCGCCGAAGTCAGCGACAGGACCGCTGAAAGGACGTTCTTCAACCCGTTCATGCCATGCAGATCGACGTGACCCAACATGCTGAACGTGGCCAGTAGCATGATCCCAAGCCCGCCGTTGAAGTATCCGCCATAGATCGATACGGCGAGGATCGCGGCCCCGGACAAGACCGGGCCGGCCCCCTCGCCGCCATGCCGGCGCAGGGCCTTCAGAAGCGCCGGACCGGCAGCGAAAAGCGCGGTCGCCAGCAGCATGAGCCAGGGCACGATCCAGAGAAACGTCTCGCCCGGCGTCACGATCAGCAGAAGCGCCCCGATGATGCTGCCCAAGGCTGCAAGCACGAGGATCGCGCGAAGCCCGAGCGCCCCTTCGGCGCGCATGTCGCGCCGGAACCCCCAGGCGCTTCCCACATAACCCGGCATCGCGCTCAGCGTCGCGGTCGCGTTCGCGGCGACCGGCGGCACGCCTACGTAGATCAGGGCCGGCAGGCTCAGGAACGTGCCGCCCCCGGCGACGGCGTTGAGCAGCCCCGCCGCGGCGCCGGCAAGGCAGAGCAGGATCAGGTCGGTCATCATGGCACAAGGTCCGTTGTTTGGCTCGCTCTTGCCCTTGCGCCTTTCCCGATTGGTCTGCAAATTGGTCCGCATTGGAGAACGCCATGCCCAGACGCTCCGCGACCGAAATCTATCCCGACATACGCAAGCTACTCGACACACTGCCACCTGGCCAGAAACTGCCGGCCGAGCGCGCCCTGGCCGAGCGCCTGCTCTGTTCCCGGCAAACGCTCAGAACCTGCCTGGAACAGCTTGAAAAAGAGG
>JAASSQ010000271.1 GCA_021767845.1 Roseovarius sp.
CCCGATCTGATCCTGGCCCATCCGGGCTGGGGCGAATCGATGTTCCTGCGCGATGTCTGGCCCGAGGCGCGGATGGGCCTCTATTGCGAGCTTTATCATCACGCGGACTACCCTCACCTGCATTTCGATCCCGAGTTCGACACCGGCGATGCCGATCTCGGCCGCCTGCGCATCCGAATGAAGAACCTCAACAATCACATTCATTTCCCGGTGGCCGATGCCGGGCTCAGCCCGACGCGGTTCCAGGCCGAGACCTTCCCCGCCGAGTTCCGCGACAGGATCAGCGTGATTCATGACGGGATCGACACCAGCCTGTCCCGGCCCGATCCCGACGCGCGGTTCGACCTGGGCGGATCGGGCCCGCTCGACCGTAACGACGAGGTGATCACCTTCGTCAATCGCAACCTCGAACCCTATCGCGGATACCACATCTTCATGCGCGCGCTGCCGCGCCTGCTGCGCGAGCGGCCCGACGCGCGGGTCGTGATCGTCGGCGGCGACGAGGTGAGCTACGGCGCGCGCCCGCCCAAGGGGCAGACTTGGAAACAGATATTCATCGACGAAGTGCGCGGCGCGATCCCGGACGAGGATTGGGCGCGCGTGCATTTTCCGGGGCGCATCCCTCACGATCGATTCACCCGGCTTTTGCAGGTCAGCCGCGTGCATGTCTACCTGACCTACCCCTTCGTGCTGAGCTGGAGCCTGCTGGAGGCGATGAGCTGCGAGGCGGCGATCGTGGCCAGCGACACCGCGCCGGTGCGCGAGATGCTTGACCACGACAAGACAGCGCGGCTGGTGGATTTTTTCGATGGGGACGGGCTGGTGGACGAAACCTGCGCGCTGCTCGAGGATGCCGAGGCGCGCGCCCGTCTGGGCGCGGCTGCGCGGGCGCATGTCGTTGAAAACTATGACCTGCGCGCGATCTGCCTGCCCCGGCAGCTTGACTGGGTCTCGGGGATCATGGGCGGCGCCGAGGTATAGCGCCGGCGCTTGGGCTCAGTAGTTGCCGGCGCGGATGCGCAGCTGGCGGGCGCGGGCCAGGATGGCATCTTCCACGGCGCGCTGCGTACCGGCGCTGACCGGGCCGTTGCGGGTCTGCAGGGCCACGTTCAGCGACCGCGCATCAAGCGCGGGATCGCTGATGAGCACGGTTGCGCGATAGGCCCGGCCGCCACCCGGCGGCGTGCCATAGCCTGTGGAGATCACCCCCGTGAAGGGATCGGCCGTCTGCACGGGCAGGAAATCCAGCACGTCCAGAGCTGCCGTCCAGAGGTGACGGTTGACCTTGATCGCCTCGTCCTTGCCCTTGAAAATATCGAGGATCGAGCCGTTGTCACGCTGGAACCTCTCCCGCTCCCAACCCTTGCCCTGCAGCAATACGTCCTCGTTGGATTCGGCGTTCTGAAACACGCTGCACGAGGCGAGCGCGGCCATGCAGGTCACCGTCAGGAGGGTATTTCTGATGCGGGATAGGGTCATGAGGCGATCCGACGTTGCTTCTCTTCCCTACTATCCAACGTCGCACAATGGAGCAAGCTATTAACTGAAAACGCGGACCCGCGCCGCGCGAGGGATTGTGCCGTCGCCCCGGCCTGTGGCAAAGATGCGGCCTGCATGCAACACAGCCAGGAGGGGTCAGGGGTGAGCCTCGAGGATATAAGAGATCGCATCGCGAAGGCCGAGGCCGACGCCGGGCGCGCGGCAGGCGCGGTGACGTTGATCGCGGTGTCGAAGAAGCAGCCGAACGAACGTGTCGCGGCGGTGCTGGAGCAGGGGCACCGCTGTTTCGGCGAGAACCGCGTGCAGGAAGCCGCCGGGAAATGGCCGGAATTTCGCGAGCAATTTCAAGGTATTGACCTGCACCTGATCGGACCGCTTCAAACCAACAAGACGCGGCAGGCCTTCGAGCTGTTCCAGGTGATCCATTCGGTTGACCGCCCGAAACTGGCCAAGACCATTGCCCGGATCGCGCAGGAAGAGGGGCATTGCCCGGACCTGTTCATCCAGGTGAACACCGGCGAGGAAGAACAGAAAGCCGGCATCCTGCCCGGCGACGCAGACGATTTCATCAATGATTGCAAGGGGATGGACCTGCCCATCAAGGGGTTGATGTGCATTCCGCCGATCGACGAGGAAGCCAGCCTGCACTTTGCCCTGCTCGCCAAGATCGCCGAGCGCAACGGGCTGAAAGGGTTGTCGATGGGCATGAGCGGCGATTTCGAGAAGGCCATCGCGCTTGGCGCCACCCATGTCCGGGTCGGCAGCGCCATTTTCGGCGAGCGAGATTACGGCTGAGGGCGCACGATCAGGCGCGAGCGGAACTTTATTTTCCCCGCGATTTCAATAAGATGATCACGCCGAAACGCGATGCAGCCTGCCGTGGGATAATGCGGGGCGCGCCATTGGTGCAAAAAGATGCACGATCCGCGCCCGCGTTCGGCATAGGGCCAGTTCCAATCGGTCACCAAGACCAGATCGTAAAGCGGATCCGCCCGGCGCAGCACCTCGTGCGAGGCGGAAAAAGGCTTGCGAACCAAGAGGTTATAGTCTTCGTGGCCGGGATCGTCACACCACAGGTCCGAGGGGCGGATCGGCACCGCCCAATCCGCCGGCCGCGCCAGCCGGTCGGGGCGGTAAAGCAGCCCGACGATGCGGTGCGTGCCGATGGGGGTCGCGCCATCTCCCTCGTGTTTACAAGCACTTAGCCCGCCCCGCCCGATCGAGCAGGGATAGCGGCGACCCTGAAAGCGCAGCCCAAGGGGCGTCAGAACGAGATCATCCGGTGTCATGCAACGGTGATGCCCCAATCGCCCGCCGCGTGAAAGCCCGCACGGCGCGGAATTTCGTACCATTCGACAAATTTGCCCCCCGGTTTCGTACCAAACCCGGCCTGGCGCGCCGGAATTTGGTACAAAACCCCGCACCGCGCCCCGGCCCTTTGCGGGTCATGGTGCCCCTCCTGTCCGCACTGCCTGTCGGCAGGCGGCCATATTGAATGACCGTTTTCGGAGAAATCTTCGGGTGTCTTCTGTCCCGGAGGTCTGTTGTGCGGGACGGAGCGGACATTACAATCTCGAAGTTACAATCTCGAAGTTCAAATTCCGGTTTTGCGTATCTGCAGCGGATAGTGCGGAAACCTTAACTCGCGCGCCAAGTAATTGGGGCGAGACCAACTGGCCTAGCGTTGTCAAACAAGGCACGGCCTGTCAGGCTCTAAACGACAGGTTGTAAATAATCCCAAGCCGACATTCCCCGTGTTGCCAAAATTGAAAGGTGTGCCTTATGAAAAAACAGCTACTAACAGCATTCGTGATTTTAGCCAGTGCCAACACTGCAATGGCTCAAGAAGTTAGCGCGACCGATCTTTCGCGCTACGAGCTATTCGAGGAAGGCGAGACCATAAAGACACTTACCGAGCTTCAAGATATGGAAGACGCTTACAAGGCACTTGTAGCCGATGGGAACTGTGACGCTGCTCTACCGGAGATCATCGAGTTTTATGAAGCTGCAAATCATGTATCGAACCTGATCAGACGCGGTAACGAACCATACTATGACGCTAGAAGAGATGATCAGGAGACCATCGCCCGAAACCGATCCCTTTTGAATGAACTGGTTGCCGCCGAAAACACGTTCAACAATCTGATTAAGCAAAGAAACAGAGCTTGGGTGGAAGAGGCCAAATGTCTTTTGTCCACAGATGAGAAACAAGAAGCTGTTACCCGCCTTTATCGCGCTCTCGATTACATCAGTGGGGATGAACGACAGTTATGGGAGGAGGCGCGCACACTGCTTTGGGCAGAAGTAGGATTTAGCGTGGAAAACTAGGCGCGGCACTGGGTGAAAGCCGCCTGACGCGGATTAGACAGCGCATGACCACTAGTATGCGAGATTTCGGCGAATTCTTTAATTGCCGACATCCGCGCATCACGCAGCCTCGGCAACTCTGGCCACGGCGCAAACC
>JAASSQ010000046.1 GCA_021767845.1 Roseovarius sp.
AGCGCCACCACCACGACATCCGCACCGAAGGCGGTGATCCGGTCGAGCGCGGTGTCGAGCGCCTTCAGGAAGCTTTCGTCATCGGTGCCGCGCGGCAATGGCAGGTTGAGATTGTAACCGAGCCCCCGGCCCTCGCCGCGTTCGTCGGCATGCCCCCAGAAGAAGGGATAGAAGCGCACCGGATCGGCGTGGATCGAGACGGTCAGCACATCGTCCCGGTCATAGAAGATGCCCTGCGTGCCGTTGCCGTGGTGAACATCCACATCGAGGATCGCGGGCCGCAAGCCCTGCGCGCGCAGCCGTTCGGCGGCGATGCCGGAATTGTTGAGGAAACAGAACCCGCCCGCCAGATCGCCGAACGCATGGTGCCCCGGCGGGCGCGACAGGGCATAGGCCGCACCGGCACCTTCTGCCACCAGATCCGCGCCGGTGATCGCCGATTGCGCCGACCAGTAGGCCGCCTCCCACGTGCCTTCACCGATCGGGCAGGCCGTGTCGGCCTGGTGGTAGCCCGCCTGCCCCACGGCAGAACGCGGATAGCTGTCGGTGCGGTTGGCGGGGTGGATGTTGGGAATCACCTCGTCGCCCGCGTCGGGGATGCGTTGCCAGCGGGTATAGATGTTTTGCAGGAAGGTGACGTATTCGGGCGAATGCAGCGCCGCGATCGGCCCCAGCCCGGCATCCTTGGGGGACTCGATGGTGCAGCCGGCTGCCAGCGCGCCATCGGTCAGCTTTTCGATGCGGGCGGGTTGTTCGGGGCTTGGCAGAACCTTGCCGTTGGCCATGAAATGCTTGGGATCATGCCGCCATTGGCGGTCGTCGAAAATCGCCTTCATCCTGCGTCCTTCATCAATCTTTGCAGCCCGTCGGGGCCCAGTTTCATCACCGTCGCGCCGGTCTGCGGCACAAAGCCCAGCCTGTCATAGAACCGTCGCGACGCGGTTGAATGATCGTAGACCGCCAGCGTCAGCCAATCTGCGGCCCAGAGCTTTGCGGCGCGCGCCCCGACAGCCGCCAGAAGCCGCCGGCCCAGCCCGAGACCGCGTATAACGGGATCGACCCAGAGATCCGACACGTAAACACCGGCGGCGCCGCGGACCGTCGAGAAGGTCGGGCTGAAGAGTGCGGCACCGCACAGCCGGTCGCCGTCCAGCGCCAGAAGTGCATGGGCCGAGGGGCAGTCGGAAAACAGGGCCTTTCCCAGCAAGTCCGGCCCGGCCAGATGCGCGTCCCCCAGATCGGCGCTGAGCGCGCGCAGGGCCTGATCCAGCAGCGCCAGATCATCATCGGTACGCACCGGGCGAAAGGTAATCTCGTTCATGGTGTCAGATCGCGGTTCGGTCCGCGCCTTTCAGCCCCAGCATATCGCGCGCCCGGTCCGGCGAGGCAACCGTCCGGCCGAGCTCTTCGACGATGCGGCGGATCTTGGCGACCTGTTGGGCGTTGGTTTCGGCCAGTTGCCCGCGCGCGATGGTCAGGCTGTCTTCCAGCCCGACGCGCACATGCCCGCCCATCGTGGCGGCCATCGTGACCAGCGGCATCTGGTGACGACCCGCCGCCAGCACCGAGAACATGTAGTCGGCACCGAACAGCTTGTCGGCCATGCGCACCATATGCGTCAGGTTTTCGGGGTCCGCCCCCATGCCCCCCAGCACGCCGAACACGAACTGAATGAAATAGGGCGGCTGGACCAGCCCGCGGTCCGCGAAATGGCGCAGCATGTAGAGATGCGACAGGTCATAGCATTCGAACTCGAACCGCGCGCCGCGCTCTTGGCCCAGGTCGGTCAGGATGCGGGCGATGTCGCGTGGCGTGTTCTTGAAGACCAGATCGTCGCTGTTTTCCAGGAACGGTTTTTCCCAGTCGTATTGCCACTCGCTGATCTTCTCTGCGGCCGGGTAGAGCGCGAAATTCATCGACCCCATGTTGAGCGAGGCCATCTCGGGCGCGGCCTTGAGAGGCGCGGCAAGACGCTGGTCCAGCGTCATGATCGCACTGCCGCCGGTCGAGAGGTTCAGCACCGCATCGCAGCCCTGGTGGATGCGGGGCAGGAAGGCCATGAAATGATCCACCTCGGCCGAGGGTTTGCCGGTTTCGGGGTCGCGTGCGTGCAGGTGCAGGATCGAGGCGCCCGCCTCGGCGGCGCCAAGGGCGTGGTCGGTGATCTGCTCCGCCGTGACCGGCAGGTGCGGCGACATGGACGGCGTATGGATCGACCCCGTGACCGCGCAGGTGATGATGATGTCCGACATGAAGGGGCCTTGACTTATGCGATCTTGTCCAGCTCGGGGCGGATCTCGTCGGTGAATTGCGCCAGCGAGGCGTCGAGCATCCCGGTGATCTCGTCCAGATGGGTTTCGGTCACGATCATCGGCGGGGCGACGATGATGTGATCGCCTTCCAGCCCGTTGCGAGTGCGCCGGGAATAGACGATCAGGCCGTTTTCGTAGGCGATGTTCACGAAACGGTCGAACGCCTTGAGGTGCTTGGGCAAGGGCGCCTTGGTGGTGCGGTCCGACATGAACTCGAACGCCGTCAGCAGCCCCATGCCGCGCACGTCGCCGATGATGGAATGGCGTTGCATCAGCCCGCGCAGCCTGTCCAGCAGCTTGTCGCCCATAATCGCCGCGTTGCGGGTCAGGCCCTGCCGCTCGATCTCGTCCAGAACGGCCACGCCGGCCGCGCAGGCCAGCGGGTTTCCGGCATAGGTATAGCCATGCAGGAAGCCGCCATCGTCCAGCACGGCCTCGACCAGCCGCTCATGCGCGGCCATGGCGCCAAGCGGCACGTAGCCCGCGGCAAAGCCCTTGGACATCACGATGATGTCAGGGGACAGGTTCCAATGCTCGGCGGCGAGGAAGGCGCCGGTGCGGCCCGCGCCGGTCATCACCTCGTCGAGGATCAGAAGCACGCCGTATTTGCGGCAGATCTCCTGCACGCGCTCCATGTAGCCGCGCGGCGGCGGCAGCGCCCCGGTCGAGGCGCCGCCCACCGGCTCGACCATGAAGGCCAGAACCGTGTCCGGGCCTTCGGCGAGTATCCGCTCTTCCAGCATGTCGGCATAGTGATGGCCCGTCGCCTCGTCCTCGGGGTCGAGCCCGTCAAGATAGGCGGTCGGCGCCGGCACCTTGGGCATCGGCTGCATCATTGGCTCGAAAGGCCGGGTCAGCGGCTCGTAGCCGGTGACCGCCAGCGCGCCGAGGGTGCAGCCGTGATAGCTGGGTGAACGGGTGATGATCTTCCAGCGGTTGTCCTGCCCGATGGCTAGCGTGTATTGGCGTGCAAGCTTGATCGCGCTTTCCACCGCCTCGGACCCACCCGACACGAAGAACACGCGGTTCAATCCCTCGGGGCAGAGCGCCGCGGTCTTGGCGGCCAGTGTCTCGGACGCTTCGGTTTCGAAATGCAGACGGTAGCCGAAGGTGGATTTCGCCATCTGGCGGCGCATCGCCTCGAGCACGTTTTCATTGGAATGGCCGATATTGCAGACCATCGCACCGCTCGAGCCGTCAAGATAGCGCTTTCCGTCCACGTCCCACATGTAGACGCCGCGCGCCTGATCCAGCACCGGGCGGCGCTGACGGCCCTGGTAGAACAGGTGGCTGGGTCGATCGGTCATGGCAGTCATTGTCCCGGCAGAGCGGCGCAATCCTGCGGCCGCAGGTGGATGTTCACGTTCGTCCCCTCGGCAAAGGGATGCCCGTCGATCATGTTGATCGCCTGAAGCTGCGTGTCGCCTGCACGCACGAAGTAGCGCACGGCCTGCCCCTGGTAATCCACGGTTTCGACGGTGGCGGGCACCGAGACCACGCCCTCGGGCGCCTCGGAGGTGGACAGGAGAAGCTTCTCGGCGCGTACGACCAGCTTGGCGGGGCCTTCGGTTTCGATCAGGGGGGCCTTGTCGGCGGGGATGTCCAGCTTGCCGAAAATCGGTGCCTCGACCGTCACATGGGCGCCGGCCTTGGTGCAGCGCGCGTCCATGATGTTCGACGCGCCAAGGAAATTGGCAACGAATTCGCTGGCGGGCGTGTTGTAGACCTCTTCGGGCGCGCCGACCTGTTCGACGCGGCCTTCGGACATCACGACGATCTCGTCGGACATCGCCAGCGCCTCGGACTGGTCGTGGGTGACGAAGATTGTGGTGACGCCGATGCGCTCCTGGATGCGCTTGAGTTCGACGCGCATATCCTCGCGCAGGTTGGCGTCGAGCGCCGACAGCGGCTCGTCCAGCAGCAGAACATCGGGTTCGATCACGATGGCGCGGGCAAGCGCGATGCGCTGCTGCTGGCCGCCCGAAAGCTCCTTGGGGTAGCGGTGCGCGACATGCGGCAATTGCACCAGTTCCAGCGCCTTTTCAACGCGGCGAGGGATCTCGGAGCTGGGAACATCGCGGTATTTCAGGCCGAAGGCCACGTTGTCGGCCACGGTCTTGTGCGGGAACAGGGCATAGTTCTGGAACACCAGGCCAAGGTTGCGCTTATGGATCGGCACGTCGTTCACGCGCTTGCCACCGATCAGGATCTCGCCCTCGGTCGGGTCCAGAAGCCCCGCGATCATGCGCAGGTTCGTCGTCTTGCCGCAGCCCGACGGCCCCAGCAGGGTGACGAACGCACCTTCCGCGATCTCCAGCGACGAGCGGTGAACGGCGGTGAAATTGCCGAACCGCTTGACGATATTGTTCAGGGTGACGGAGCTCATCCAGGGCCTCCAGCGGCGGGAAAATCATCTACGGGCTGGCCCCGGCGCGTGCGGCGCCGGAGCCTTGCCAGGGGTCTCGGGCTCAATAGCCCTTCTGCACGCGGCCGAAGGTTTTCGACCACTCCTGCTCATTGCCGTTCCAGTAGGCGGGATCGGCAAAGGTCAGCCCGTCCAGCTTGCCGGTCGGGTCAAATGCCGGCAACGTCGGGATCTTGTCGCCCAGATCGACCTTCTGCGGATCGAGTGCGGGCGGATAGTTCTGCCCCTCGGCCACGGCGATCGAGGTCTCGGGCGCCAGCATGAAGTTCAGCAACTCCTCGCAGGCCTCCATCGGGCTGCCCTTGATGACGAACAGGCATTCCTGCCAGCCCATGCCGTTGGGCGGGTCGATATAGCCCATGTCGTGGCCCTGTTCCTGCAGGGCGTAGATGCGGCCCGACCAGCCCTCGGTCACGTAGACCTCTTCCTCGGCCAAGAGGCTCATCAACTCGGCGCCCGAGCCCCAGTATTTCACGCTCAGGTCACGGTGCTGGCGCACGGCGTCCCAGACGGCATCCATGTCCTCGATCGCGTTCGGGTTCTGCCCTGTCTGAAGGGCCGCGTACCAGATGCGCGTGCGCCAGTCGCTCCAGCCGGAAATCTTGTCCTTGTAGGCCTCGTCGATCAACAGCTTGGCGCCTTTTTCCTTGGCCTCGTCATCCGAAATATACTTGCGGTTGTAGGCCAGCCCGGTGGTGCCGTAGTCATAGGGCACGCAAGACAGCTTGCCGTCGCTGACATTGCGGAACACGTCGATCAGCTTGGGGATGACGTATTGCAGGTTGGGAATGTTGTCCTCGTTCAGAACGGTGCTGAGGCCAAGGTTGTGATAGCGCGCATAGTCGAACACGCCCGACAGGTGCGCGATGTTGTATTCGCCTTCCTGGCTGGCCTTGACGCGGCTGAGATATTCGTCGCCGCCACCGAAGGTGCCATCGACAACCTCGATTCCGGTCTTTTCGGTGTAGGGGGCAAAGGCATGTTCGCGGAACGCCTCGGATACGACGCCGCCCCAGCCATCAAAGCGCACCTGCTGCACCTCTTGGGCATGGGCGAACCTGGCGAAAGGTGTCTGCACGCCATAGGCCAGCCCGGCCGCCCCGATCAGGCCAAGGAAGCTGCGGCGATCCAGATCGCCGTTCATGTAGCGTTCGCGCAACCGTTCGTAGCGCGTGGTGTTGTCCATTTTGCGGGTCATCGGTTTCTCCTTGTTGGATGGGTCATTGCGGGTGACGAGCGGTTCTAGGTGCCGCTCTTGGTTGAGAGTTTGCGCGCGATGGCCAGCCCCAGCAGGGGCAGGCCCACCGTCATCAAGATCATCACCGTGCCGAGCGCGTTGATCTCGGGGCTGATCGAGTTGCGCAGCATCGCGAAAATCTGGGTCGGCACGGTTTCCACCCCGCCGGGTTTCCAGAACAGCGTGCCGGTGATGTCGTCGAAACTGATGGTGAAGGCGAAGAGCGCCCCGGCCAGAACCGCCGGCAGCATCAGCGGCAGGGTGATCTGGAAAAAGGTCTGCCGCGGGCTGGCACCAAGGCTCAGCGCCGCTTCCTCGACATCGCGGCGGATCGAGACAAGCCGCGCCTGCACCACCAAGATCACGAAGGGCAGCGTGAAGATGACGTGCCCCAGCAGAAGCAGGGTGAAGCTCTTGTTGATCTGCAGGAAGTTCAGGAACAGCAGAAGGGCCACGGCCAGCACCACCTCGGGCACGAGGATCGGCGCGATCAGCAGGGTCGAGATCATGTTGGTCCCCGGCACCCTGTAGCGCACCAGCGCAAGGCTGGCCAGAACCCCGAGCGTGGTCGAGATCGCCGCGGTCAGCAGCCCGAGGATGATCGACGTGCGGAAGGCCCGCAGGATCGCGTCGTTCTGGGCCAGTTCCACGAACCAGCGGAACGAGAACCCGGTCATGGGAAAGCTGCCGAACTGGCTGGCGTTGAAGGACAAAAGGACCACCACCGCCACCGGCAGGAACATGAACATGTAGACCAGGAAGGTCCACGCGCGGATCAGGTTCCAACCCATCAGCCCAGCCCCTTCATCAGTTGCGCCATGCCAAGATAGCGGTTGTAGATCAGCACCAGCACGCCCAGCACGACCAGCAGCATCAGGCTGAGAGCAGACCCAAGCGGCCAGTTGAGCTGCGTGATGATCGCCTCGAACACGAGGTTGGCGAACATCGCGTCGGTCGGGCCGCCCAGAACCATCGGTGTGATATAGGTGCCCGCGCCCAGCACGAAGCACAGCAAACCGCCCGCAGCCAGACCGGGCAGCGACAGCGGCAGCGTGACCTGCATGAACGCCTGCCAGCGCGTCGCGCCCAGCGAATTCGCGGCGTCCTCGAGGTTGGTGTCGATCCCGTCGAGGCTCACGAAGACATTCAATACCATGAAGGGCAGCAGGAAATGCACGAGACCCAGGATCACGGTGGTCTCGTTATACAGCATCTGGATCGGTTCGCTGATGATGCCCAGCGCCATCAGGGTCGAGTTGAATGCGCCCGAGACGCCAAGGATGTTGATCCAGCTCATCGTGCGGATGATGTAGCTGATCCAGAAGGGCAGCATCAGCAGTAGCAGCAGGATCGCCTTGTTCCCCTTGGACCGGGCGATGAAATAGGCCGCCGGATAGCCCATCACGGCGCAGACCGCGGTGGTGATCGCGGCGATCTTGAGCGTGTTGAGCAGGATGTCGCGGTAAAACGGGTCGGTCAGCGCCTCTTGCCAATTGTCGAGATAGAACCCGACCTGATCGGCACCCGTCGCGGTGCGCAGCCAGAAGGAATAGATCACGATGAAGATCAGCGGCACGAACAGCAGCAGCGCCACCGCCGTTAGGGCAGGTGACAGCAAGATCCACGGCTGTCGTGCCTCGCGGGCTTCGACCGACATATGGCTCCCCTTGGCTTCATACCCGTTTTGACCGGGCTTGATTCAAGGATGCAAAGGGGCCATGCATTTATCAAATAGATAATCGGAATTGTGACTATTGATGGAATCAATGCATACACCCGACGCCGCCAATCGCCTGATGCGCGAACTGGACTGGAACCTGCTGCGGACCTTCGTCGTGCTGGCACAGTCGCAGTCGATCACCGAGGCGGCGCATCGCCTGCGGCTGACGCAGCCGTCGGTCTCGACGGCGCTCAAGCGGCTGGAGGACCGGGTCGGCCGCCGCCTGATCGACCGCAAACCGGGGCATTTCGAGCTGACCAATGCCGGGCAGGTTCTTTATCGCGAGGCGGTGGACATCCAGGGGTCGATCCTGCGCCTTTCGACATTGATGCGCGAGATGACCGACGAGGTGACGGGCCACGTGCGCATCGCCCTGGCCAGCCACGTGATCTGCCCGCTGTTCGATTCCGTCCTGGCGGAATTCCATGCCGAGCACCCGCGCGCCACCCTGTCGATCGACGTGTTCTCGTCGGCCGAGGCGATCGACAGCGTCTCGGGGCGGTTTTCCTCCTTCGCGGTGTGCCTTGTCCATCGGCGCAATCCCAAGCTGGAATACCTGCGGATCTACCGCGAGTTCTTCGGCCTGTTCTGCGGCCCGTCCCATCCGCTGTTCGGCCGCCGCAACCTGACACGGGCCGATCTGGCCGGGCATTCGGCCGTCAGCTTTGAAACCGACCGGCTGCAGGACGCGCTGAAACCGGTCACCCTGATGCGGGCCGAGGCCGAGATGGGCGATCTGGTGGTCGGCACGTCAAGCCATCTCGAGGAGGTCCGCCGCATGATCATCGCGGGCCTGGGCATCGGCCCCCTGCCCCTGCACGTGGCCAAGCGCGACGTGGATGACGGGATGATGTGGCAATTGCCCCCCTACGACACAACGCCCGCCATTGACGTGCATGTCGTCTGGAATCCCAAGGCCACGCTGAACCGCGCCGAACAATCGCTGCTCAACCGCCTTCTGGCGCGGATCGAGGCGACCCCGATGGAGGAGCGGACCTACCGATAGGCGGCCCGCCCGATGGCGGGCAGGGGGCTTTGCCCCCGTCGCGGCGAAGCCGCGACTCCCCCAAGGTATTTGGCGCCAGATGAAGCAGGTGCGCGGGCGCCGTCAGCCGGTCTCTTCTTCGAGATGCAATTTCATCTCGATCAGCACCTGCTGAAGCTGCGTGGTCTCGCGCAAAAGCCGCTTGGCCTCGTTGACCGTGATCACGCCGTCCTCAATGGATTGCTGGTATTCAGCCATCAGGATCGCGAAGCGCTGCGACAGGGCGATCACGTCGCTGTTAACGCCGCCGGGCCGGTCGGTGTTTCTATAGCGGCCATCGAATGTCAGGCCGATCCCCTTGAGTTCGGCCAGCGCGGCGGTGACATGCGGATAGGAGGCCGCCTCTTCCAGCGCGGCGACCGCGTCGATCGGCATGAAGCGATCGGAATGCTCGTCGTGGTCGGAATAATACCGCCCCAGCGTCGCCTTGGATTTTCCCGTCAACTCGCACGCGGGTTCGACCCCGACGTCCTTGACCAAGGCTTCGGTATGTTTTTTCAAGTAACTTCCGACCGTCGACATCCACTCACCTTCACCTGACGCACCGGGGCGCGGGGAACGGGCTGAACCCTTTCCCATTAAGGCTGTTATCCCGGAATGCTAGGCATAACGCAATCCCGGCCTTGGACCGGGTGTCCGAATGCTCCGCGGCATGCCGCGGAGCGGGGCGGGGTCGGACAGGACAGCAGGGAATGCCCCACTGTCCGGGCTTCTGCCGCGGCGCATGTGTTCCATCCCCGGAAGGCGACTTCCAGCAGATGCACCGGCGGGGGCCCGGCCCTGCCCCACTTTCGCGCAATGGCAGGCCCCCTTTCAGCCTTTCTCGACCAGCACCGAGCCCACCGAATAGCCCGCGCCGAACGAGCAGATCAGCCCGGCATCGCCCGGTTGCAAGTCGTCGGAATACTGCGAAAACGCGATGATCGAGCCCGCCGAGGACGTATTGGCATAATCCTGCAGGATGTTCGGCTGCTCCTCGGGGGTGGGCACGCGGCCCAGAACCTTCTTGCCGATGAAATCGTTCATCGCCTTGTTGGCCTGGTGCAACCAGAGCCGCCGCAGCCTGCCAGCCGTAACGCCCTCGTCCTCGAGGTGCTGCGCGATATGCGCCGACACCAGCGGCAACACCTCCTTGAAGACCTTGCGCCCCTCCTGCACGAACTGCATGTCGCGCCGGTCCGCCATGCCATCGGGCCGGGTGCGGCGCAGGAAGCCGTTGTTGTTGCGGATGTTGTTGGAAAACCGCGTGGCGCAGCGGGTCGAGCGCACGATGAAATGATCGCCCCGTGCATCTTCGGCGCGTTCCAGAACGATTGCGGTGCACACGTCGCCGAAGATGAAATGGCAATCACGGTCGCGCCACTCCAGGTGCCCGGAACAGATTTCGGGGCTTGCGACCAGCGCGCAGCGCACCGAACCCGAGCGGATCATGTCGGCCGCGGCCTGGATGCCGAAGGTCGCCGAGGAACAGGCCACGTTCATGTCGAAGGCAAACCCGCCCGCGCCCAGAAGCTGCTGGACCTCGATCGCGATCGCGGGATAGGGCCGTTCGTGGTTCGACGCCGCGCAGATCACCAGATCGACCTCGTCGGCCCGGCGCCCGGCCTGCGCCAGGGCCTTGCCGCAGGCATCGAGCGCCATCTCGGCCATGATCGACGGCTCATCATCGCTGCGCTGCCGCAGCAGCGGGTGCATCACGTCGGGGTCCAGAACCCCGGACTTGTCCATGACATGACGCTGCTCGATCCCCGAGGCGCTGACGATGAAATCGGACGAGGACGGCGCCTTGGCCTCGACATTGCCGGCGGCGATGGCCTCGGCGTTTTCGGCGTTGAAGCGTTCGGCATAGGTGTTGAACGCGGCGACCAGCTCATCGTTGGTTATGACCTGATCGGGTGTGAAGACGCCGCTGCCGGTGATCGCGGGCATGTGCATTGGGGAACCTCCGCGGGGATGGTCCGGCCAGATCAACCCCAGAGTTGCCTTTGCGTCAAGCGTGACGGCGCGGAACGCCCCGTCAGTTGACCTTGTTCGGCGGCACCTCGCCCTTCAGGGCGGCGTGCAGGTTCTCGACCGCCATCATGCCCATCGCCTCGCGCACCTCCAGCGCGGCGGTGCCAAGATGCGGCAGAAGCGTCACGTTTTCCATCGCGCGCAGGGCCTCGGGGACATCCGGTTCGTTCTCATACACGTCCAGCCCCGCGCCCGCGATACGCCCCACCTGAAGCGCCGCGATCAAGGCCACCTCGTTCACCACGTCGCCGCGCGCGATGTTGATGAAATGCGCCGCAGGCTTCATCGCCGCGAACAGGTCGGCCCCGATCAGGTGATGGGTCTCGGCCCCGCCCGGCACGGCCACGACGACGAAATCGGCCGCCTCGGCCAGGGATTGCAGGCTGTTTGCCCGCGTCGCGGGAAAATCCAGATCCTTTTCCGAGCGATTGAAATAGACCACGTCCATACCGAACCCGTGGTGGCACCGTCGCGCGATGGCCTGACCGATCCGGCCCATGCCGACGATCCCCACGGTCTTGCCGGTGACATGCAGGCCCAGCATCTGGGTGGGATGCCATCCCTCCCAGGCGCCTGCACGCACCATCCGTTCGCCTTCGCCGGCCCGCCGCGCGCTCATCAGGATCAGGGTCATGGCGATATCGGCGGTGGCATCCGTCACCGCCCCGGGCGTGTTGGTGACGGTGACACCGGCGGCCTTGGCGGCCTCCACGTCGATATGGTTATACCCCACGCCGAAATTCGCCAGCACCTTGCAGCGCGGGTTCTCGGTGTCGCGGAAGACCTCGGCCGAGAACATGTCGCCCAGCGTGGGCAGAATGCCGTCATAAAGGGCCAGTGCGGCGCGCATCTGGCCTATTTTCAAGGGCGCGGTGTCTTCGCGCAGCTCGACCTCGTCAAAAAGCTCTCTCGCGCGCGCAAGCACGCTCTCGGGCAAGGGGCGGGTCAGGTAAACGCGGCTCAATGCATTCTCTCCCCGTTCGGCACGGCCTTGTCCGGGCCGAGCAGCACGATGTCTCCGGTGGCGTCGGACAGGCCTAGAACAAGCACCTCCGACATGAATGGCCCGATCTGGCGCGGCGGAAAATTGGTGACCGCGATCACCTGACGGCCGGGCAGATCCTCGGGCGCGTAATGCGCGGTGATCTGGGCGCTTGTCTTCTTCTCGCCCAGATCCGGGCCGAAATCGACCCAGAGCTTGATCGCGGGCTTGCGCGCCTCGGGAAAGGGTTCGGCCCGCACGATGGTGCCCGCGCGGATATCGACCTTGAGAAACTCCTCGATCCCGATCTCGTCAGCCATTGCGCAGGTCCCTCGACCGGTCGGCGGCGGCCGCGACGGTGTGCTCGACCAGCGGTGGCAAGCCGTTGGTTTCATTCATCAAAACATCAAGCCCGGCTTGCGTGGTGCCGTTGGGGCTGGTGACATTGACGCGCAGTTGCGCGGGCGTTTCGGCGGATGCTTCGGCCAGCGCGCCCGCCCCTGCGACGGTGGCCTTGGCCAGTTGCATCGCCAGATCGGCGCCAAGCCCCTGCGCCTCGCCGGCGCGGGCGAGGCATTCGATCATGTGGAACACGTAGGCCGGGCCGGAGCCCGACACGCCGGTGACGGCATCCATCTGGTCTTCGGATTCCAGCCGCACCACCTGTCCCACGGCTGACAGAAGCTGCTCGGCCATGTCCAGATGATCCTTGGTGGCATGGGCGTTTCCGATGATCGCGGTGATGCCGCGGCCCACGGCGGCGGGGGTGTTGGGCATCGCGCGGATGATCGGGCTCTCCGCGCCAAGTGCTTGTTCAAAAGAGGAAATCGGCGTTCCGGCGGCCACGGAGACGAACAGCGTCGCGCCATTTCCCATCGCCGCGATGGCGGGCAGGGCATCGCCCATCATCTGCGGTTTGACGGCGATCAGGACGATGGCGGGGGTTTCGGGCAGGTCGGCGTTGATGTGCACGCCGGTGCCGCGCAGCCAATCGCTGGGGTTCGGGTCGATCACCCAGACGGATGCGGGGGGCAGACCGCCGTCGATCCAGCCTTGCAGCATGGCCGAGCCCATCTTGCCGCAGCCCAGTAAAACAAGGCCTTTGCGGGCGACATCATCCATTGTCATGATCCGATTCCCTTTGCCTGTTCGCATCTCTGTCAGGTCAAGGGATACGCGCGGCGCCGGGTCTCTGCAATGGCGGCGCCGCCGGATTCCGGGGTCAGGCGCGGCCGTAGGCCTCGGCGATGGCGGCCTGGATGGCGTCTTGCGGATGCTTGTCGCCCCAGACAACCAATTGAAATGCCGGGTAAAATCTTTCGGCATTCATCACGGCGGCGCGGATCAGGGTATCGACCTGGTCGGGGCTGACCGCCTGCGCGCCGGCCATCACCAGACCGTAGCGATAGACCATCAGCTTCTGCTCGTCCCAATAGGTGAACGCGCCCGCCCAGCATTGGTCGTTCACATCGTTAAGTATATGATACAAGGCCGGAATTTTCTCTTCCGGGGGCTCCATCTCGAAGGTGCAGACCATCCGCAACGTCTCGTCGAAAGGGGACCAGGCGAGGGTGATGGAGTAGGTCCGCCACTGGCCTTCGACCGCCATCGCGATCTGGTCGTCGGCGATCCGGTCGAAATCCCAGTCATGGTGTTCGGCCAGATGTTCAACGATATCAATGGGATGGAGATCTTCCTGCAAGAACTGCTCGGACAGTGCCATGGCGCCACCTCTTATGCTGTAGCGCCAGGGCGTGGCAGCGCCCCAAGCGCTAGGTGCCTGCTCAACAGACAGGGGAGGATTCCACCCGTCCTACAAAATATGGTGCGCGGTTTCCCGAGACCTGTAAAGCTATTTGTTGGGGATAACCGCAATAAGTTGTGGATGGATTGGGAAGGGCCGCAAGATCGGGCACGCCCTGTCACACGCCCCCCGGACATGGCGGAGTTTCGTACCTTTCGACACATTCACCCCCCGCATTCGTACCGAACGCGCGCCCGCGCGCACGGGTTTGGTACGAAATCCCCCCGATCGCCCGTGCCGCCCCACCCGTTTGCCACGCCCCTCCGCGCGAAAGTCACCGCTTTCGCGCCGCAATCCGGTCACGAACCGCCGTTAGACAGAAGCGCGTTTACAGGAGGATCTGTCATGACCGGAATGACACAACCACAACGCGCCACGTTGGGCTGGACGGGCTTTGCCGTCGGGTCCATGGCGCTGATCCTGACGATGGCGATTTTCTGGGCGGGGCCGTTCGCGCCGCAGCAAAGCGCGGGCGTCACGCTGGGCGAGCTGGCGGCCGAGATGGCCAAGTCGGCGGCCCGGTCCGTTTCGGGCGGTGAGCCGCCCGCCCCGTTGCCCCCGACGCGCACCATCGACGATTACCTTGCCATCGCGGTGGCCGTCCTGGCCGGACTGTCGATCATCCTCGGGATCGCGGCGCTGATCCGGCACGAACAACGGCGCGCAGCAGTGTCCGGTATCGCGCTTGGCGTCATGGCCGTGGGGTTCCAGATGTTCGCATGGACCGTGATGATGATCGTCGGCGCCTCGATCATCGTGAGCCTGATCTACACGATGCGCGACTCGTTCGGGGATATGTTCGGCGGTCTGTTCGGCGGGTAGGGCCGGAGACCCGACACCCCGGAGCGAGGTGGCCGCGGGACGACGCGGCCCGCAACCGGCGCGCGGTTCCCGGGGGACGCTGTCCCCCGGACCCCCTGAGGTATTTCGCGCCAGATGAAGGGACAGACGGCGGCGAAACGGGCGGCGGCGAAACGGGCGGCCACGTCGATCAGACGTTTCGCGTCATCCCCTCCAAGGACAATCGTCCATCATGCGTCGCCGTTCCGATCAAGCGTGCGGGACATCAGGAAGCAGGCGTGGCTCTGCCCTCGGGGCGATGCCAGGCCATTGGGCATTTCACGAGCTCACGCCCGCTTCGACCATGTCACGGGCCGAACGGAAAGGTATTGTCCGCCGGATGAATACCCGGCGCGCCTCTTCTTCTGTTTTCAAATATCCTGGGGGTGAGGCCGCAGGCCGAGGGGGCAAGGCCCCCTGCCCGGCCCCGGCCGGGCGTCACGGTTTGGGGTGGTCGTCGTATTCGTCGCTGAGGATGCGGCGGGCATCGCCCTCGGGGTCGTCATACTGGTTCGATTTCACCGTGTAGATGAAGAAGGCAAGCCCCAGCCCGCCCAGGAACAGCGAAATCGGGATCAGGTAGGCGAGGATGGTCATAAGGTCACCTCAGTCGCAGAGCGTTGAGCGACACGGTAATCGAACTGGCCGACATGGCCAAGGCCGCGATCAGCGGGGAACAGAGCCCCGCCACCGCCAGCGGCACGGCGATCACGTTGTAGACCGTCGCGATGCGGAAGTTCTCGCGGATGCGCCGGGTGGCGGAGCGCGCGGTGGCGCAGGCCGCGGCGATGGGCGACAGGTCG
>JAASSQ010000272.1 GCA_021767845.1 Roseovarius sp.
GGACCTGATGGTGCGGATGGAGGCCCACGCCAAGGCGATGGGCTGCGAGATCGTGGGCGACATCATCACCGATCTCGATGTCGAAAGCCGCCCCTTCGTGGCAACGGGCGACAGCGGCGCGACCTATACCGCCGACAGCGTGATCCTCGCCACGGGGGCGCGGGCGAAATGGCTGGGCCTGCCCTCGGAAGAGGCGTTCAAGGGCTTCGGCGTCTCGGCCTGCGCGACCTGCGACGGGTTCTTCTATCGCGGCGAGGAGATCGTGGTGATCGGCGGCGGCAACACGGCGGTGGAAGAGGCGCTGTTCCTGACGAATTTCGCCTCGAAGGTCACGCTGATCCACCGCCGCGACGAGCTGCGCGCCGAACAGATCCTGCAAAACCGGCTGTTCAAGAACCCCAAGGTGGAAACCCTGTGGTTCCACGAACTCGACGAGGTGCTGGGCGAGGACAACCCAAAGGGCGTGACCGGCGTGAAGGTCAGAAGCAACCAGACCGGCGAGACGCGGGTCATCCCCTGCAAGGGCGTGTTCGTCGCCATCGGCCACGCGCCGGCGAACGAGCTGGTCAAGGGCAAGCTGGAGATGCATCACGGCGATTACGTGAAGGTCGAGCCGGGCAGCACCCGCACCTCGATCCCCGGCATCTTCGCCGCCGGCGACCTGACCGACCATGTCTATCGCCAGGCGGTGACCAGCGCCGGGATGGGCTGCATGGCCGCGCTGGATGCCGAGAAGTTCATCGCCGAGCTGGAAGGGTAACGCTGCGCGGTTGCGCGCGGTTCCCGCGCGCCGGGGGCCAAGGGGGCGCCGCCCCCTCTTGGCCTGCGGCCAATTCACCCCCGGAGTATTTCGGGAACGATGAAGGCAAAAGCGTGCGGGCTTCTTCTTGGTCAAAATACCCCCGCCGGAGGCATCCGGCGCGCGCAGCCGGGTACCGCGGCATGATAAACGGCGCGGGGAGTACACCCGCGCCGCATGGGTTTCAGATCTCGTGAGGCCCGCTCAGTTCGGCACCACCTCGCCCGTGGGGCGCGGCGTTTCCAGCGTTTCGTCGGGCAGCACCGGGTAGGTGACTTCCGGCATCTCGCCGGTCAGCGCGCCGAGGAAGGCCACGATGCTGTCGATCTCGGGCTCGGTCAGCTCGGTGCCGAGCTGCGAGGTGCCCATGATCGCCACCGCCACTTCGAGATCCCAGACCTTGCCGGAGTGGAAATAGGGCGCGGTCAGTTCGATATTGCGCAGCGGCGAGGCGCGGAAGACGTAGGAATCGTCCGCCGTCTCGGTCACCTGGTAGCGGCCGCGGTCATCGGGGGGCAGCACGTCGGCGCCCGGCTTCTCGACCAGGCCGAACGGGTAGTAGCCGTTGCCGCCCAGGTTCACGCCGTTGTGGCAGGACGCGCAGCCCTTATCCATGAAGACGGCGAGGCCCTCTTTCTGTTCCTCGGTCATCGCGTTGTCGTCGCCGTTGAGGAAGGCATCGAAAGGCGCGGGGGTGATCAGCGTGGCCTCGTAAGCCTCGATCGCCTTGGCGAAGTTGTCGAAGGTGACCGGGTCGGCCTGGTCGGGGAAGGACGCCTTGAACCAGTCCTGGTATTGCGGCATCGAGTTCAGCGTCGCGATCACGTTTTCGGGCGTGTTGGCCATCTCGACCCCGGCCTGCACCGGGCCCTTGGCCTGCTCGGCCAGGTCGTCGGCGCGGCCGTCCCAGAACTGCGCCTCGTTGAACACGGCGTTGAGCACCGTGGGCGAGTTGCGCGGCCCCTTCTGCCAGCCATGCCCGATCGAGACGGGCATGTTGTCGTCGCCGCCGGTGGCGAGGTTGTGGCACGAGTTGCACGAGAACACGCCCGACGCCGACATGCGCGGATCGAAGAACAGCGCCTTGCCCAGTTCGATCTTGTCTTCGGTGATCTTGTTGTCCTCGAGCGCCGGGATCGTGGAGGGCAGCGCCGCGAACATATCCAGCGCGCGGTCGCGCAGCTCGGAGCCTTGGGCTGCGGATCCGAGGGCCACGGCGGACGCAGTTCCCAACACGAGTAAACGTAACGATGACATGAAAGCCTCCAATCTGTGTCGTTACCGTCGCGCGTCTGGAATTATTCTAAACATGCGGCGCATGTCGGGGTTTGACCTGCATCAAGCGGCCCCCGGATTTTTCGCGGAATCGTCCCTTTGCGGCGCGAAAGGCGGAATATCGGCCCGTTTCGCGGGCGGAACGTGGCATCTGGGCCTCTTTTTGCGAAATCCTCGTGCCGGGTCTTGAAAATTCCCGTCAAGCGGGTCTAAGGGCCGCATGACCCGCGCCGCCCGACGGCGTTTTCCTTCACGCGACGAAACTGGATCGGCATCTCTCATGCAGCAACAAAACCTGGCTCCCATCCCCGAATTATACGTCTCCTACGAGTCGGCGCAGAAGCTGAAGGTCGAGGCCGCGGACCTGGCCAGCTGGGATCTGAGCCCGCGCCAGATTTGCGATCTGGAGTTGTTGATGAACGGGGGATTCAACCCGCTCAAGGGCTTCCTGGGCGAGGAGGATTACGACGGCGTGGTCGAGAACATGCGCCTGGCCGACGGCACGCTCTGGCCGATGCCGATCACGCTGGACGTGTCGGAAAGCTTTGCCGAGAGCATCGAGCTTGGACAGGACATCGCGCTGCGCGACCAGGAGGGCGTGATCTTGGCCACCATGACGGTGACGGATCGCTGGACGCCCGACAAGTCGCGCGAGGCCGAGAAGGTGTTCGGCGCCGATGACGATGCGCATCCGGCCGTGAACTACCTGCATCACACCGCCGGCAACGTCTATCTGGGCGGGCCGGTGACCGGCATCCAGCCGCCCGTGCATTACGACTTCCGCGGCCGCCGCGACACGCCCAACGAATTGCGCGCCTATTTCCGCAAGCTGGGCTGGCGCAAGGTCGTGGCCTTCCAGACGCGCAACCCGCTGCACCGCGCGCACCAGGAACTGACCTTCCGCGCCGCCAAGGAGGCCGAGGCCAACCTGCTGATCCATCCGGTCGTCGGCATGACCAAGCCGGGCGACGTGGATCACTTCACCCGCGTGCGCTGCTACGAGGCGGTTCTGGACAAGTATCCCGGATCGACTACCACGATGAGCCTGCTGAACCTGGCGATGCGCATGGCCGGCCCGCGCGAGGCCGTCTGGCACGGGCTGATCCGCAAGAACCACGGCTGCACCCATTTCATCGTCGGCCGCGACCATGCCGGCCCCGGCAAGAACAGCGCGGGCGAGGATTTCTACGGCCCCTACGACGCGCAGGACCTGTTCCGCGAGCACCAGGACGAGATCGGCATCGAGATGGTCGATTTCAAGCACATGGTCTTCGTGCAGGAGCGCGCGCAATACGAGGCGATGGACGAGATCGAGGACCGCGACAACGTCACGATCCTGAACATCAGCGGCACCGAACTGCGCCGCCGCCTGCGCGAGGGGCTGGAGATCCCCGACTGGTTCTCGTTCCCCGAGGTGGTGGCCGAGCTGCGCCACCGCTATCCGCCGCGCAGCCAGCAGGGCTTTACCGTGTTCTTCACCGGCTTTTCCGGGTCGGGCAAATCGACCATCGCCAACGCCCTGATGACCAAGCTGATGGAGATGGGCGGCCGGCCCGTCACGCTGCTGGACGGTGACATCGTGCGCAAGAACCTGTCGTCGGAGCTTGGTTTCTCGAAGGAACACCGCGACCTGAACATCCGCCGCATCGGCTATGTCGCCAGCGAGATCACCAAGAACGGCGGCATCGCCATCTGCGCGCCGATCGCGCCCTATGCCACCACCCGCCGCGCCGTGCGCGAGGAGATCGAGCAATACGGCGCCTTCGTGGAGGTGCATGTCGCCACCAGCCTGGAAGAATGCGAGCGGCGCGACCGCAAGGGGCTCTACAAGCTGGCGCGCGAGGGCAA
>JAASSQ010000273.1 GCA_021767845.1 Roseovarius sp.
TGCACCAGCTTGTCGGCTGGACCGGCATCGCCGGCCCCGCAGGCCTGCCCGATGACGTGGCTGCCAAGTGGGGCGAATGGATGGCCGAAGCCACGAAGGACGAAGGCTTCCTTGAAAAGATGACGGCGCGCGGCTCGGTTATCCGCCTGATGGACCCCGAAGAGGCCAATGCCTTCATCGAAGAGCAGTACAACACCTTCCGTGCCCTGGTTGACGACCTGGGTATGCGTATCGAGGGCTGACCAGGTCGGCCCGTCAGGCAAGACAGCGCCGGGCCTGCGCGGCCCGGCGTCATGATGCGAGGGGAGGAGCAGCATGACCAACAGGAGCGTTCAATTGCAGCTTGGCATCGGCGCATGCCTGGCCGCGATCTTTCTGGTCTTCATCGCCATTCCGAACTGGGTGGCGGCACCGAGCAACGTGGCGAACCCGGTCCTGTCGCCGGTGTTCTGGCCCTACACGCTGGCCGGGTTCACCGGGCTGGCCGGGCTGGGGCTGATCGCGGCGGGGTTGCGGATGCCGGCCGGGGGCGCGCCGCTCAATGAACCGGTCGAGGATGTCCCGCAGGCCCGGCTGCGCCTGCTGGGGGTCGCCATCATCATGGCGGGCACGATGTTCCTGCTGCCCAGGCTGGGGATGGTCTGGACCTGCATGCTGGCCTTTGCCGCCTCGGCCTTTCTGGTCAGGACGCGCCACCCGGTCGCGGCGCTGACCTGCGCGGTTCTGGTGCCGCTGGTGCTATACGCCTTTTTTGCGCATGTCGCCGGTGTGGCGATCCCGCAAGGCAACTTTGTGAGGCTGCCATGAGCTTTGCGGACAGTCTTCTGGCCGGCCTGTCGCTGGTCGCGAACCTCGAATCCTTCCTGGCGCTGTTCGGCGGGGTGGCGATCGGCGTCGTCGGCGGGGCCATTCCGGGCATGTCCGCCACGATGGCCGTGGCGCTGACGCTGCCCTTCACCTTCGCGATGCAGCCGATCACGGGCATCCTGCTGCTCCTGGGGGTTTACAAGGGCGGTATCTTCGGCGGCTCGATCCCCGCGATCCTGATCAAGACACCCGGCACCCCGGCCTCCTCAGCCACGATCCTCGACGGCTATCCGATGGCCGAAAAGGGCGAGGCAGGCCGTGCGCTCGGCATGGCGCTTTGGGCCTCGTGCACCGCCGACCTGATCTCGAACATGGCTCTGATCGTCTTTGCGGGCTGGCTGGCCTCCTTCGCGATGAATTTCGGCCCGCCCGAGTTTTTCACGCTGATCCTGTTCTCGCTGACGATCATCGCGGGGGTGTCGGGCGACAGCTTGCTGCGCGGGGCGCTGTCCGCGATCCTGGGCCTGCTGCTGGCCACGGTCGGGCTGGACCTAGTCTATGGCACCAACCGCTTCACCTTCGGCGATCCGAACATGATGGGGGGACTGAATTTCATCGCCGTTCTCATCGGCCTTTTCGCCATCCCCGAAGTGCTTGCGATGGCGTGGCATCCAACCGCCCACCTTGGCAAGACACGCTCGCTCGGCAGCCGTTGGGTCACCTTCGCGGATTACCGCAAGAGCTTCCGATCCATCGTGCGCGGCAGCCTGATCGGCGTTTTCCTCGGCTCTATCCCGGGGATCGGGGCGGCCCCGTCGGCCTTTCTCAGCTATTCCGAGGCTCGCCGCAAATCCAAGAACAAGGCAAATTTCGGCAAGGGCGAGGTCGAGGGCGTGGCCGCCTCGGAAGCCGGCAACAACGGCGTGGCGGGGGCGACCCTCATTCCGCTGCTGGCGCTCGGGGTGCCCGGTGACGTGATCACTGCAATCATCATCGGGGCGTTCATGATCCACGGCCTGCAACCCGGCCCGATGATGTTCGTGCTGAATGTCGATATCATCTACGGGCTGTTCATCGGCCTGATCGTCAGCTCGATCTTCCTGTTCTTCATCGGCAGCGCGGCGATCCGGGGATTCAAGTACGTGGCCGACATCCCCAAGCGCCTGCTGATCCCCGGCGTTTTGGTGCTGTGCATCTACGGGGTCTTCGCCGTCAACAACAACATCTTCGACGTGGGCGTGATGTTCGTGATGGGCTGGGTCGGTTATTTCATGCTGCGCTATCACATCCCCGCCGCGCCGTTCCTGATCGCCTTCATCCTCGGCCCGTTGCTGGAAGACAATTTCCGACAGGCCATGCTGATGTCGGGCAGCGACTGGAAGATCCTGTTCCGCGGGCCGATCACCTGGTTCTTCTGGAGCGTCACCATCATCACCGTTCTGGCCATCCTGCGGGCCGGGGTGCGCGCCGTGCGCGGCGGCCCGGCCCCGCGCATCAACGATTGAGGTACAACATGCGCGGCGCTGATCTCTTGGTCAGAATGCTGGCCGAACAGGGAACCGAGGTGATCTTTGCCCTGTCCGGCAACCAGATCATGCCGATCTTCGATGCCTGTATCGACGCAGGGATCCGGTTGATCCACACTCGCCACGAAGGCGCGGCCGTCTTCATGGCCGAGGCTTATGCGCAGGTGACCAGCAAGCCGGGCGTGGCGCTTGTCACCGCCGGGGGCGGGCTTGGAAACACGGGCGGGGCGTTGTTCTCGGCGTCGGAGTCCGACACGCCGGTTCTTCTGTTGTCCGGCGACAGCCCGGCGGCACAAGACGGACAGGGCGCGTTTCAGGAAATGGACCAGGTCGCGATGACCGCGCCGTTCACGCGGCTTTCGTTGCGGCCGAGGAGCGCCGAGGAATTGGCGCGCGACCTGTCCCGCGCCATCAGCACGGCCCAAGGCGCACATCCCGGCCCCGTGCACCTGGCACTGCCGGCGGATGTTCTGACCGCTGACGCGCCGTCCGCCGTCGCCAAGCCCGATCCAGGCTCCGTTTCGGTTGCGCCCGGTCTGACCGAAGAAACGCTCGCCACTCTGGCGCTGGCGCAACGGCCCCTGGTGATCCTTGGCCCAAGCCTGAACACCACGCGCGCACCGGGCCTGTCGCAACAGCTTGCCGAGAGCCTGAAGGCGCCGGTCGTTGCGCTGGAAAGCCCGCGGGGGTTGGGCGATCCGTCGCTTGGCCGCCTGCGCGAGGTGGTCGAGCAAAGCGACCTGATCCTCGCCCTTGGCAAGCGCGTGGATTTCACCGTGGGCTTCGGCACGGGCGCGCAGGACTGGATCTGCGTGGCCGGCGACCCGGCGAACCTGACCCGCGCGCGGCAGAACCTGGGCACGCGGCTGCGCCTGTCGGTGGAGGCAGCACCACGTGGTTTTGCCGATGCGATGCTGGCGCAGGACACGGGCCAGCCCGACCGGACCGGGTGGCAGGACGCGGCAGCCACTTTGCTGGCCGAACAGCCGGAGGCACCGGAAACCGACGCCGATGGCCGGATCACCTCGGCCGGGTTGTGCGCGGCCGTGCAAGCCGTGATTGGCGCCTTTGACGAAAGGGTGGCCATCTGTGACGGCGGCGAATTCGGGCAATGGGCACAGGCCTATCTGCGCGGGCATGACCGGATCATTAACGGCCCCTCGGGCGCGATCGGCGGCGGGCCGGCCTATGCGATTGGCGCCCGCGCGGCCCGCCCCGATGCCGCGATCGTCGCGCTTATGGGCGACGGCACTGCGGGCTTCCACCTGCCCGAATTCGAAACCGCCGCGCGCGAAGGACTGCCCTTCGTCGCGGTGATCGGGAACGACCGCCGCTGGAACGCCGAGCAGCAGATCCAGATGCGCGACTATGGGCGCGACCGGCTTGTGGGCTGCGATTTGAGCGATGCGCGCTATGATCTGGCGGCGGAGGCATTGGGCGCGCATGGCGAATACGTGACCCGGCCCCAAGACCTTCAACCCGCCTTGGACCGCGCCTTCGCCTCGGGCAAACCGGCCTGCGTGAATGTCGAGATCGCGGGCCTTCCCGCCCCTGCGCCCTCGCA
>JAASSQ010000274.1 GCA_021767845.1 Roseovarius sp.
ACACAGGTGCGATCGGCTGACCGCTGATCACTTGATATCGTTTTGTCGGGCCGCAGTACAGAACCGGACGTTTGAGGTCGCTTGGCGAATGTCCGCTTTGTCCCGCACATCGGATAGTCGCCGACTTTCCCTTGAAGGCCCGCAGCAGCGTCAACCGGCACTTGCCGGCATTCCATGCCCGTCCGTGCGAAGCGCCGGGTTACCTGCTGCTCCCACAGCGCAACCTGGAACAAACCACCGATCGCGCTGATTAATGGCTTAGGGATCGAAGAATCCTCCTGAGCTCAATCCCCCGGAATACCCGCAGCCCTGTGGTCCGACAGAGGGCAGCACATCAATCGCGGGTCAATCTATCCCAGTTGGTGGACCTCTTTCAGGGGGCTACTCCAAAGGGCGGGGATGAGAAGCTCATCGCAACGATGAAAGGAACGCTTATATCGCTAGTGGGGCGAACGGGCGTGGCGGGGTGACGATCGGGTCAGAGCGAAAATTAATCTGCGAGCCGGGCTTCGAGGATATGCCGCTGGACCTTTCCGCTGGTCGATCTGGGAAAGTCCTCGAACGCGATGAAGCGAATTTCGCGCGGTCGCTTATAGCCAGCCAGGCTTTCGCGGCACAAGTTCAGCAGCGCCTCGGCATCCGGCCCGTCATCGTCACAGGCGACAAAGGCCACCGGGCTTTCCCCCCATTTCGCGTCGAAGGCCCTGACCACGGCAGCATCGATCACATCGGGATGGGAAAGAAGCACACGTTCGATTTCCGCCGGATAGACGTTTTCACCTCCGGTCTTGATCAGGTATTTCGCCCGATCCACAAAGTCGACGGTGCCGTCCGCATTGCGCCGGAACAGATCGCCCATGTGGAAAAAGCCGTTGCGAAAGTCACGGGCATTGGTGTCGTCGGCGTTCCAGTACCCGGAAAACAGCGTCGGACCCCGAAGCGCCATTTCGCCCGGCGTTCCATCGGGGACTTCGCGGTCGTCGGGATCGACCAGCCGCACCTCGCAAAAGGCGCTGATGCGCTTGGACAGCCGGTCCGGGGTCACACCCGGCGCGATCAGATCGGCGGTTCCCGGCGGCAGGCCGGTTTCGGTCGCCCCGAAGGAATTCAGATAGGGCGTGTCCAGAAGACCGGTCAGTTCCGCGATCTGATGCGGCGGCACCAGATCAGCCATTGCGCCGCAAACCTTGATCCCCTTCAGCGGCAAAGGGTTGGCGTGCCGTTCGTTAATAAAAGCCTCCAGTGCCCCGGGCATCATCACGAACCAGCCGATCCTGTGGCGTGACAGCGCCTCGTTGATGACGGCGGGCTGCAGCCCGTCCACCATCACCACGGTCCCGCCCCGCAGGATCGTTGCCAGCGCATGATCGGTGGAGGCCATGTGGAACATCGGCGCCCAGGCGATGAACCCGTCGCCGGGATCCAGCGCCAGCTGGGCCGCAAAAACCATGGATCGGGCGATATGCGCGCGGTGGCTGATATGCGCCCCCTTGGGCAGGCCCGTGGTCCCCGAGGTATAGAGGATCGTCAGACCGGCCTCGGGGTCGTCAACCATGGTTCCGGTGCGCGGGTCCGGCTCGACCCCGGCAATGGCCGTTTCCAGGTCTGGCCCGACGGTTAGACAGGGTGTCGACGCGACGGCGCGGTAAGCTTCTGAAAGTTCCGGTTCGACAACCGCGAGAACCGGCTCGACCAGATCGATGCAGTGCCGCAGTTCATCGGGGGCAAGCCGCCAGTTCAGACAGGCGACGATCGCGCCGATTCCCGCTGCTGCAAGTTCGACCTCCAGGTATTCTGAGCGGTTATGCGACAGGATCGCGATCCTGTCTCCGGGCGCCACGCCTCGTGCCAGAAAGACAGCCGCCAGACGATCGACCCGCTCCAGCAGTTCTGCATAGGTCAGTTTCCTGCTGCCGTCCTCGATGGCGAGGGCGCGGGCGCAGTCATGTGCGCGGGTTCGAAAGATCGAATACAGATCAGCGCGCCCCGCGCGGATGACGTCGGTCAGCATAGTTTCCCCCTTGCCCGAGCCTCGGTTCAGAGATCCTGCGCCAGGCGCACGCCCTCATCAATGGCGCGCAGCGCATCCAGTTCGGCGGCCTCCTTTGCCCCGCCGATCATCGTAACCGGGACGCCGCGCGCTACAACCTCTTTGGCCAGGGCCCGTTCCGGTTCCTGACCGGTGCACAGCACAATTGTATCGGCTGCGATGACCGTCGGGTTTCCGTCCGCGACGATGTGCAGCCCCGCATCGTCGATATGTTCATAGGTCACCCCGCCCATTGCCTCGACCCCATGTTTGCGCAGCGCGTTGCGCAGGATCCACCCTGTCGAAACACCAAGCCCCGCGCCCGGTTTAGCGGTCTTGCGCTGCAGCATGACGACCTTGCGGCGCGACGGCTTCGGTGCCAGAGGGTCGCCCGCCAGGGCACCCGAGGAGACAAACTCGGGGTCCACTCCCCAGGTTTCGCAAAAGACGTCGGAATTCGCGGTCTCGGCGGGTTTGGTCACTAGGAACTCGGCCACATCATGACCGATGCCCCCCGCCCCCATCACCACGACACGGTCGCCCGCCTCGCGGTCACCGGACAGAATTTCGGCGTAGGTCGCGACGCTGGGATGGTCGATACCCGGCAGGTCGGGAATGCGCGGCGTGACCCCGGTGGCGATGACCACATGGTCAAATCCCTCAAGATCGCTCGCCTCTGCCCGCTGTCCCAGACGCTGCGTGACCCCGTGTTTCTGCATCTGACCGGCATAATACCGCAGGGTTTCGTCGAATTCGTCCTTGCCTGGTGCGGCGCGGGCCAGATTCAGCTGACCGCCCAATTTGTCCTGCGCTTCGAACAGGGTGACATCGTGGCCCAGCCGTGCCGCCTCGGCGGCTGTGGCCATGCCCGCGGCACCACCGCCAACGACGGCCACTTTCTTTGGCGTGTCGGTTGGCGTATCCCGGAATTCCGTTTCACGCCCGGCCCTTGGATTGACCAGACATCCGACCGGCCGGTCCGAAAAAATGAAATCCAGGCAGGCCTGGTTGCAGGCAATGCAGGTGTTGATCTCGTCTGCGCGGCCCTCGCGCGTCTTTTTCACGAAATGCGGATCGGCCAGAAACGGGCGCGCCATCGAGATCATGTCCGCATCGCCAGAGGCAAGTATGTCTTCTGCAAGCTGGGGTGTGTTGATCCGGTTCGAGGCGACTACCGGGATCGACACCGCCGCTTTGACGTTGGCTGCCGCCTTGCGCCAGGCACCGCGCGGCACCGGGTAGGCGATCGTCGGCACGCGGGCCTCATGCCAGCCGATGCCGGTGTTCAGGATATCCGCACCCGCAGCCTCGATCTTGCGGGCCAGTGCGGCAATTTCTTCGGCGGGCGCGCCGCCCTCGACCAGATCGGCCGCCGAAATCCGGTAGATGACCAGAAAGTCGGGGCCGCAACGTTCGCGCACCGCGCGCACGATCTCGACCGGGAATCGGTGGCGGTTCGCGGCGCTGCCGCCCCAGTCGTCTTGGCGCTTGTTGGTGTGGGTGACGGTGAATTCGTTGATCAGGTATCCCTCGGACCCCATGATCTCGACGCCATCAAAGCCTGCGGCCAGCGCATTGGCGGCCGCTACGGCAAAATCCTCGATGGTACGGAGAATGTCGGCTTCGGTCATTTCACGCGGGATGAAACGGTTGATCGGGGCGCGGATCGGCGACGGGGCCACACACCCTTCGATCTTGGCATAGCGCCCGGCGTGGAGGAGTTGCGCGCAGACCAGGCTGCCTTCGGCCTGCACCGCCTCGCAGATCGGGCGCAGGTCAAGCGCTTCTTCCGGGTCATCGATTCTCGGACCTTCTGGATCGAATATGCCCTCGGCATTGGGCGAAAACCCGCCGGTGACCAG